>JAITTF010000008.1 GCA_031287215.1 Bacteroidales bacterium | reverse complement strand
GTAAAGTAAAAGCCCTTTTTGGAAAACAAATCAAGGAAGAAATTGAAGATATTTTGCTTTTCTTTGAAATCAAAAATGCTAAAGTTAAAATTGAAGATCGTGGCGCCGTGCCTTCCGTAATTGCTGCCCGTCTTGAAGCTTGCATTAAAAAACTGAAGGATACCGATAAAGAGTATTTACTACCCTTTCTGGAAGCTAATATTTATACTACTGAAAAAGATAAAAATCGTTTTTCAAGACTCTATCTGCCGGGCAATTCTCCCAATCTGATGATCAATGCAGGTATTCATAAACCCGAAGGAATCATCCTTGATTTGGAAGATGCTGTAGCTATTGACAAGAAATTTGAAGCCCGTTTTTTAGTACGTAATTCCCTGAGAAACATCAATTTATATGGTGCTGAAAGAATGGTAAGAATCAATCAAATCCCTGCCGGTTTAGAGGATTTAAAGTATATTATTCCGCATCATGCCAACCTCCTTTTAGTGCCAAAATGTGAAAGTGCCGCTCAGATTCACCTCCTGAATGAACATATAGAAATACTCAAAAAAGAACACCAAATAAGCGACAATTTTTGGTTAATGCCTATCATTGAAAGTGCTATGGGAGTGATGAAAGCCTTCGAGATTGCTACTGCTGCGCCCAATATAGTGGCTTTAGCTATTGGTTTGGAAGATTATACTGCCGATTTAGGGTGCAGACGTACCCAGGAAGCGCAAGAATCGTTTTTTGCACGCTGCATGTTAGTCAATGCTTGCGTAGCTGCCGGCATTCAAGCGATAGATTCCGTCTTTTCTGATGTGGGAGACCAAGAAGGATTGATCAAGAATGTACAAACTTCTAAATCATTAGGATTTAACGGTATGGGATGTATCCATCCTCGCCAAATTAAAATTATTCAAGATCATTTTGCCCCAGATTCTGCTGAAATTGAAAAAGCTAAAAAAATTGTGAATGCTTTTGATGTAGCTACCGCTCAAGGACTTGGCGTTGTCTCCCTCGGTACTAAAATGATTGACCCACCTGTAGTAAAAAAAGCTCAAAAAACAATCGATTTAGCGGTGCAAATGAAGAAATTAGATAAAAACTGGAAAATTACCGAAAATAATGTTTAAACTATGAATACTATTTTTTATAAAAAACCTGAAAAAAGAAAATTTCACTATAAACCACGCTTCTATGAAGCTGATGGCGGCGTCCATAATGAACGTGGTGAATTTGACCCCGATAAATTTGGAAATCGCCTTCACAATAGTTGGCAAGCTAAAAGAGACCGCAACAAAAAAAATACTACCAGCAATACAAGAGTAATCATACTAATGTGCATAGTGATTATTCTCGTTTTTATTGCTTATAAATTTATTTTTAGATAATTTTCTCTGTTTTATTGATAATGAATGATATTATAAATTTACTCCCCGATGCTGTAGCTAACCAAATCGCTGCCGGTGAGGTGATTCAAAGACCCGCCTCCGTAGTGAAAGAACTGCTTGAAAATGCGGTAGATGCTCATGCTACTAAAATTGAACTCGTGATCAAAACAGATGAGAAAAGATTACAACTCATTCAGGTAATCGACAATGGTAAAGGAATGAGTTTTAAAGATGCACGCATGTGCTTTGAAAGACATGCAACGTCTAAAATTAATTCTGCTGATGACCTCTATCATCTTTCTACTAAGGGATTTAGAGGAGAAGCCTTAGCTTCTATTGCTTCTGTAGCTCGTCTGGAATTGAAAACTAAACAGGCTGACAATGAGACAGGAACTGTCGTAGTCATTGAAGGGAGTACCATCAAAGAACATGCCCCTACAGTCTGCCCTGAAGGTACCTCTATTGCCGTTAAAGATCTCTTTTTCAATATCCCTGCTCGTTATAACTTCTTGAAATCCGATAGCGTTGAGTATAGCCATGTAGAAGAGGAATTTCTGCGCGTAGCACTCGTCCATTGCGATATTGCTTTTTATCTTATTAAAGATGAAAAAACAATCTTTTTACTCACTCCTTCCAATTTTAAACAGAGGATTATCAATGCTTTAGGCGGACATTTTAAAGAAAAACTTTATCCTATAGAGCTAAATACTGATGTGGTTACCATGTCCGGATTTATTGGAAAACCTGAAAATGCTAAAAAAAGTAAACCTGAACAGTATCTGTTTATTAATGACCGATTTGTAAAACATTCTCTCTTTACTTTTGCGATAGAAAAAGCCTACCAGGAATTGGTGCCGGAGAAACATCATCCTCCCTTTTTTATTAAAATTACCGTTGACCCTGCTACTATTGATGTCAATATTAGCCCTACGAAAACGGATATTAAATTCCAAGAAGAAAAATTACTGTTTGGCTTCTTGAATGCTGCCGTAAAAAAAACGCTGGGAACCATGTCTTTAGTCCCTCAGATAGATTTTAATTATGATAGAAGTATGGACTTCGAACGGATGAAACCCTCTTCCAATACTATTTCACAACCTACCGTAACCAGAAATTACAACTATAATCCTTTCGATAAAAAAGATTTCGATAGAAAACCAACCCAAAATGCGGAAAGTTGGACCAATTTTTTTGAAAGTATTAAAAATACAGAAATTGATCAAGCTCCACAAACGATTCAATCAAAAATTAATTTTTTAGATGCTAATACCGACTCTTTAAACGATCATTTAGAAAATGATTTTTCGTATGTTAGTATAGATGAACAATATATTGCATTTAACTTGGCAAATCAGTTGGCAATAGTTGATATCGTAGGCGCCAGAGAACGCATTTTGTATGATAAATATGTAGAGGCTTTGAATCATAAACCTATTGTCATCCAACAAACACTCTTCCCTGAAACGATTATCTTCTCCGCTTCTAACGCCGATTTGTTGTCTGAAATGCAACCCGACCTCTATAAATTAGGGTATGATATTGAATCTATGGGCAATAATCAGTTTGCCGTAAATGGGATTCCCTTTGGTGAAGAGACCAATGATATTCAACAATCTTTAGAATGTTTTATTGAATCCTATAAAGCCAACAGTTTTATTACTAAAGGAACTAAGGAAAATAGCATCGCCCTCTCTATGGCAAAACAAAAACGTTCTAAGTTTTCTGCTTTTCAGAACAAAATAGAAGTGAAAGACTTTTTAAAACAACTTTTCGATTGTGCAGTACCTTTCAACGCTCCTTCAAACCATAAAATTATTAATGTGATGACTATTGATAATTTGAAAGATATATTTAAATAATTTTAAAAAAAAGTTATGTCTTTAATGAAATCCATTTCCGGCTTACGGGGTACTATTGGTGGTAAAGTCGGAGAGAATCTTACGCCAATAGACGTAGTAAAGTTTTCCGCTGCATTTGCTACTTTTTTAAAAAAAGAAAATAATAAAACTCAACTCACACTCGTAGTAGGTAGAGATGGTAGAAGCACCGGACATATCGTAAACAACTTAGTTACTGCTACTTTGCAAAATATGGGCGTTACTGTCCTTGATATTGGATATACAACTACGCCAACCATTGAAATGTGTATCACGCAACAACACGCAGATGGCGGTATTATGATTACAGCAAGCCACAATCCGATGAATTGGAATGCGCTTAAATTGTTGAATGAAAAAGGAGAATTTATTTCAGGTGCCAATGCAAAAATATTATTGGAAATTGCTGAAAATGACGATTATATTTTTTGTTCTATTGCTGAATTAGGAAGCTATCTGCGCTACACAAACGCTATCCATGACCATATCAATGCTATTCTTCAACTACCTCTTATAGACGTAGAAGCTATCAAAAAAGCTAATTTTTCCGTGATTATGGATGTTATCAATTCTACGGGTGCCATCGCACTGCCCTTTTTGATGGAAAAATTAGGCATAAAAAAAATCCAATTGCTACATGGATCCATGAATGGACAATTTGCTCATAATCCAGAACCGCTCCCTGAAAATCTAACCTGTATTGCTAATGAAATGAAAACCAATCACTATGATGTGGGGTTTGTGGTTGATCCTGATGTAGATAGATTGGCAATCATGATGGAAAATGGTGATATGTTTGGTGAAGAATTTACGTTGGTGGCAGTGGCTGATTATATTTTACAACATCAGAAAGGAAATGCTGTTTCTAATCTCTCTTCTACACGGGCTTTACGAGATGTTACTGAATGGCATGGCAGTTTATGTTTCCAATCGGCTGTGGGTGAGGTTAATGTAGTAGAAAAAATGAAATCCGTAAACGCTGTTATCGGTGGTGAAGGAAATGGCGGAGTCATTTACCCTGACTTACATTATGGTCGCGATGCCTTAGTAGGTATTGCACTTTTCCTGACTTATATGGCTAAAAGCGGCAAATCTTGCTCCGAAATTAGAAAAATTTACCCTCACTATGTTATCTCTAAAAATAAAATTGAACTCCAAAAAGATGTAGATATCAATCAAATATTTGACAATATATCAAAACATTATGATGCCAATCAAATCAATCGAGAAGATGGTATTAAGATAGATTTTAAAGAGGGTTGGGTACATCTACGCCCTTCCAATACCGAACCTATTCTCCGTATTTACGCAGAAGCTCACAATCAACAGAGCGCAGAAGCACTCATTGCTCAGATGAAAAACTATTTTTAAGCCATAACTATATGAAAAAAACAATCTTATTCCTATTTTGCTTATCAACCTTATTCCTTTTTTCTCAAAATGAAAAAAAAATAATTTATCAATTTGAAATTGAGGAGAATATAGCTAAACCGGCACTTAGAAAAACCGAAAAAGCACTCTTAAAAGCGCAAGAGTTAAATGCAGACATTCTCTTTTTACGCATCAATACGTTTGGTGGTGAGTTAGAAAGTGCCGAAAAAATAAGAACACTATTGTTGGAAGCACCCATGCCGGTCTATGTCTTTATTGACCCTAATGCTGCTTCGGCAGGGGCATTGATCTCTTTAGCTTGTGATAGTATTTACATGTCGTCAGCTGCTTCTATTGGAGCAGCATCGGTAGTGGATCAGTCAGGCGCTGTTCTTCCCGATAAATATCAGTCGTACATGCGCTCACTCATGCGCGCTACTGCCGAAAAAAATGGACGTAATCCACTCATTGCCGAAGCGATGGTTGACCCTGATACGTTTGTTGTTCATGTCAGTGATAGCGGTAAAGTGTTGACCTTTACTACTAAAGAAGCCATTGTACATCATTTCTGCGAAGGTGAGGCTTCATCGGTTGAGAATGCCATTGAGTTGTCCGGAATTTCTGATTATACAATTGAAAAACAAGAGCTTACTATTATTGATAAACTCATCGGTTTTTTAGTAAATCCTTTTGTAAGTGGTATCTTAATCATGCTGATCGTAGGGGGACTATACTTTGAGTTGCAATCTCCCGGCATTGGCTTTCCGTTGATTGCGGCTGTCTGTGCGGCAATGCTCTATTTTGCACCCCACTATTTGGAAGGACTGGCAGCACATTGGGAAATATTGATGTTTCTGCTGGGGTTAGGATTGCTGATTGTCGAGATTTTTGTAACGCCCGGTTTTGGGATCTTTGGTATTTCGGGGATTGTCATTATCGTAGCGGCACTTGTCCTAACCATGATTTTTAATGTCGGTTTTGATTTTCAATTTGCCCCGGATCATGCTGTCTTAAACAATACGCTGATTGTCATAAGCTCGCTTTCTATCGGTTTTATTCTCTCGCTCTGGTTAGGAAAAAAAGTAATCCTGCAACAAACACACTTCGGCTCCCTATCCCTTCAAACTACCTTAGCCAAAGAAGAAGGATACCTCTCACAAGACCAATCCCTCATGACACTGATTGGCAAAACCGGCACCGCAGCAACCATGCTCCGTCCGTCAGGAAAAGTAGAAATAGAGCATGATGTGTATGATGCCGTTGCTAATGAAGGAGCTATTGAGAAAAATGAAGAGATTATCGTTGTCGATTTTGAAAATGCACAGTTAGTGATGGAGAGAAAATAACTGAAATATTCGAGTGTACAAAATCTAAAAGCATCATCATACTGCACAGTTTCTTCTAACAAATGAAGATTAATTGTCCAACATATTACTTGTTGTCCTTTTAGTTTGAAAAAAATGGTAACTCTTTTTTTGAGGTGCTATGAAAAAAAGTATTATACTTGCATGACATAAAAACCTGCACAAAAAGAATTAACCTCAATGCCACCCCGCACAAGTTGTCGCAAATATGTCCTATGTCGGAGTCTATCCCTGTTTTTGCAACCAAAATGAAAACAGGATGACAATACATATAATATTTAGTGTGATTTTCAAATATATATTCTAATGTCCTAACTCACCTCCCCCAATCCTAACATCTTAATCATCAAGAAACTGCGCAAGCCAAACGGGCTACTTTTGCCGCGGATCTTTATTGGACAAAATAGATTATTATTTTGATTTTTAAATTCTTATCTATTTTATTAGTTTATACTTTCTTTTTATTTGGAGGCTATTTATTAGACCTTTGTTTTCAATTAGGGCTTAGAGAATATGATTTCTTACCCATCATCAATCTCTACTTTCTCAGAATTTTAATTTTTTCTTTGACAATTTTGTGATTGCTCTCGGAATTGCTGTCCTGAGTAACATTACAGCCACTATAGCTGCATTTGCTCAATGGCAATATCTTTGGACTATTCCCTATTTAGGGTTTATAACAGCCTTTAACCAATTCTTTCAGGAAAATACTATATTTTGGCAAAAAGATATTGAATTATCTTTTCTCGTTTTTCTTATCTTGCCCGGTTTAGGAAAAATAATTTTTATGAAGAAAAATTGACGATAAATACATGAAATATTTACCCTGATTTTGAACCGATTTTGATAATTTCTCCAAAAATTATGCCAAAAAAAATGAATAAGAGAATATCTATTTTTAATCGCATTTTATCAACATCTGTTTTTTCATAAATATCATAGTTAACAAAATGATTTCTTTGTATTTATATTTTTTTGAATTTTTTTTTGTCTTTTTGTACCAATTTATTTTTTTTTATTTTTCCGTAATGATCTGATTTTCAAATTCAAAAAATATTAACGTCATTTTGTTGATATTTCCCTTATAAATAAGGTAGCTATATTATAGAAAAAAAATATCTTAGCAATCGAGTTAATTGATGAACGATATTTGTGTATAATTTTGATAATTAGGTGGGTACTTAAGTAGGATTGTTATGGATTTGCAGAGGAACTTGAAAAAAATCACTTTTGAGAAAAAAAAAGAAATAATTTATAGTTGTTATGAAAGACGAATTACAGTTTTTTGAGGAAAATGAGTTCTCAGATACGCAAGTAAGAGAAGCGACTGATAACGAGCATTCGGCAATGTACGAATCTCGTGAAAAAGGATTTAATAAGATTAGATTGAAAATGGCGGAAGAGAGAAAACAATTGCTTATAGATTCTGCAAATCAAACAAATATAAATGCCGACACAGAACAGGTCTCCATTTTTTCTAAAGAAGAGATTTTTGAAGAGGTAGTTCACTATTTTGGAGGAGATGAATTGGCTGCAGGGGTTTGGATCGACAAATACGCGCTTAAAAATGAATTAGGTGAGCTGTTGGAGAGAACTCCGGATGAGATGCACCATCGTATTGCAAAAGAATTTGCCCGTATAGAAAAAAAATATGCCAATCCCATGAGTGAAGAGTTAATCTATGCTCTCGTACAGAAATTTCGTTACATTATTCCGCAAGGAAGCCCTATGGCAGGTATTGGCAATCAGCACCAAATTTCCTCTTTATCAAACTGTTTTGTTATTGGTAACAATGGAGAATCTGATTCCTACGGCGGTATCATGAAGATGGATGAAGAACAAGTCCAACTCATGAAAAGACGCGGTGGCGTAGGACATGACCTTTCTCATATTCGACCATCAGGAAGTTTCGTGAAAAATTGCGCACTCACTTCCACAGGTGTTGTGCCTTTTATGGAAAGATACTCTAACTCTACTCGCGAAGTAGCTCAAGATGGCAGAAGAGGCGCTTTAATGCTTTCAATTTCAATAAAACATCCCGATGTAGAGCATTTTATAGATGCTAAGATGATCGAAGGAAAAGTTACAGGTGCTAATGTGTCTGTAAAAGTAGATGATAAATTTATGGAATCCGTAAAAAAGGGAAATTCCTACAGACAACAATACCCCATTAATTCTAATCATCCTTCTGTAGTTAAAGAGGTGGAAGCCGGCAAATTATGGGATAAAATTATTCATAATGCTTGGAAATCAGCGGAACCGGGAGTGCTTTTTTGGGATACTATTTCAAATGAAGCTATCCCAAATTGCTATGCAGAAGAGGGATTCCAAACAGTTTCTACTAATCCGTGCGGAGAGATTCCACTTTGCCCTTACGATAGTTGCCGTTTATTACTCCTTAATCTTTATAATTACGTAGAAAATCCATTCACAGACGAGGCTACTTTCAATATGACTCTGTTTAAAGAACATGCTCAATATGCGCAACGTTTGATGGATGACCTTATTGACCTAGAAATCGAAAAAATAGACCGTATCCTATCCAAAATTGAAAACGATCCCGAAACCGGAGATGTGAAAAGAGTAGAATGGGAATTATGGAATAAAATTAGAGCTAAATCTCTTAAAGGTAGAAGAACAGGATTAGGTATTACCGCCGAAGGTGATATGCTTGCTGCACTCAATATACGCTATGGATCAGATCATTGCATCGCTTTTGCTACTGAAGTACACAAACAATTAGCACTATCAGCTTATAAAGCCTCCGTGGATATGGCTAAAGAGAGAGGAGCATTTCCAATCTATAGCTGCATCAAAGAGGGCAATAATCCATTTATAAATCGTATCAAAGAAGCTGACCCCAAACTTTACGATGAGATGGTGCGCTTCGGAAGAAGAAATATCGCTTTGTTGACTATTGCTCCGGCAGGTTCTGTAAGTATTTGTACACAAACTACTTCCGGTATAGAACCCGCTTTTAATGTCTTTTATACTCGTAAAAGAAAAATTAATCCTAACGACCTAACCCTCAATAAAAGAAAAACCTTTAAAGATACTACAGGCGACTGTTTTGAAGAGTACAAAACCTATCATCCTAAATTTGTTGACTGGGCAGAGATGCACGGTTATACCAAAGAGAAAATGGATACCATGGAAAATGAGGAGTTGATGGCACTGATTGCCCGTTCCCCATACTATAAAGCTACCGCCGCTGATACCGACTATTTTAAAAAAGTAGAATTACAAGGGAAAGTTCAACAATGGGTAGATCACTCTATCTCCGTTACGATCAATCTTCCCAAAAATACTACAGAAGCCACTATCGGAAAACTATATCTCAAAGCATGGGAATCTAAATGCAAGGGAATGACCGTTTACAGAGAAGGAAGCAGAGATGGCATCCTAACCAATAACAGTACAGAAGCTCCTAAACCTAAGGAAACGCAAAAAATGGTTCGCCCCAGAGAACTTAAAGCAGAAATTATTAGATTTAAAAATAATTCTGAAGATTGGATCGCTTTCCTCGGATTGAAAAATGGTAAACCTTATGAAATCTTTACCGGTAAAACTGAAGACGATGTACTCAATGTCCCTAAATGGGTAGATAGTGGCAAAATTATTAAAGATAAACTTCTTGATGGCACTAAAACTTACGATTTTTACTTCTATGATAGAGATGGTTATGAAGTGATTATGAGAGGTCTTTCTCGTTGTTTTAATCCCGAATTTTGGAATTATGCTAAAATGATCTCAGCACTGCTTCGCCATGAAATTCCTACAGAAGATGTGATCAATATTATCTCAGGGCTTAATTTTAAAGAGGAAAATATCAATTCCTGGAAAAATGGTGTGATTAGAGCTTTGAAAAAATGCGTTAATGAAGGTACCGTTGCGAAAGGAATCGTTTGTCCAAAATGTAATGAAGTAAATACGATGGAATTTAGAGAAGGTTGTTTGACTTGCGCTGCTTGTGGACACTCTAAATGTGGTGGTTGATAGAAAAAAAAATGAATTGTTAGCTCAGTTGGTTTAGATCATTACCTTGACAGGGTAGGGGTCGGCGGTTCGAGTCCGCCACAGTTCACTCCCAAAAATCAATCCTTTTTTTTACATTATTACGTAAATCTTTTGGAGTAGGGTGGGTGGTAAGAGAATGATAATCAGCTATGAAAAAATAGCAGTTATTTTCTCTCCGTATTTTTGTTTCATAATTTTGATCTG
>JAITTF010000001.1 GCA_031287215.1 Bacteroidales bacterium | reverse complement strand
GTCGTTAACAAATTCGCCGACATAATATTGACAGCGATAACATTCAGGCATTTCATAACCGTTGGTAAAAATATGAATGCCTTCGCCATCGAAGTTATTGTTATACCAATCTCCAACATAGATGGTTCCATCTACCCATAGAAACAGTCCTTTTCCATTGGGTCTTTTACCATTTACTTCCCCTTTATATCTGTTTCCGCTCTCATATTTAATTTGAACTCCTGCCAGCATAGCGGTGTTAATTAGAAAACGCCATTTTCCTTGAAACAAAGGAGAGAAACCGGATTCTTGAGAGATTTTAATGTTATGCTCTTTAGCACCTGCAGAAACTGTAATAGTTCCTGTTCTTGAATCGCCATCATTTTCATTACAATAAAGTGTAAAAGAGTTGTCGCTTTTATTAATTCCACACCAAGCAGGTACATTTGACACCGTCCAAAAAGTAATATTGGAAAGCACCTGCAGGGTTTCTCTTCCTCCTGCATTATTAAAGGAGAGCGTATTTGTGGCAACGTTTAAAGTGGCATTCATCCCTATCATTTTATCACAAGTAGCTATCCATTGAGCTGCTTCAGAGCATCCGCTCTCTTTAGCACTGACAAACATCAGTTTCGCCGCTTCATAGTCATCTGTATCAAATTTTTCCATGCCTTTCATAATTAGTTTTTCACAAATGGCTTTGGTTGGATTAGGGGTTGAGGCAGTTGCCGGCTTTTGTGATTTAAGAGGGGTTTGTTGTTTTAGTTTTTCTTCGTATTTTTTTATCAATTCCTGATAATTAGCGTTATTACATTTATTTTCTATTGCACTGAGGCATTTATTCTTAGCTCCTTGATAGTTGCCTTTATTTTCATAATCATTGATATCTTTGAGCAAATCTTCACAAATAGGAGACTGTCCTAAAACGATAAGGTTGATAAAGATAATCATGACGAATAATACTATTTTTTTCATTTTAAATTTCTGTTAAATTATTTTTTTACAAATCGAACTCTTTCCTCTGAATTAAGTTTTGCTTTTTCTGTTTTACCGTCATTGAAAGTAATGCCCATAACTCGTTCTCCAATGACATTTTTATGCAATTCGCTACTCATATAGAAATCATCGCTAAAATTACCAATTCTTGTACGATTACCATAAAGGCATTGTAATTCAGCAAGCGTAGGTAATCTCCATCCCATAGGTGGAACAAGATTTTGATAAGAGACCTCAAAATTATAATCTTCGTAAGCAATAATACAATCACATTCAGTAACCGAAGAGACACTATATCTTGCACTTTGTCCGGAAATGGATTTGCCTTGCCAAAAATAGTTAAAATCGCTCTGCGCGATTTTTTTGTTTTCGTCATCATTGATTGTAAAAACATACTTCAATTTATTATGCTCATTGTTGGATAGATGTAAATCATTGTAAGGAATGAAGAGGGTATAATCTTTCCACTGACAATGATAATAATCCGGTGTAACTGTTTTCAATATAGTTATTGGTCGATTAGAATAATTTAATGGTGTTCCTTCTTCTTTATAGAACGAAACTACAACACCACATTTTTTATTTAACATATTGTGTACCTTAATTGTAACATGTATTTTCATGCCATACAGATGATCTTGATAAACATTATGCTCTTCCCAAATAGAATCTATACTTGCTGTTTTTTTAGTGCACGCAGCTTGAGCAACATCAACTGTGAAGAATTTATCTAACACTTTCACTACAATCTCCCCTTTTTGTTGTGGTTCTGGATTTGAGGTACAATAGACATCTATAGACAAATTATTTTTCGTGATTTTGGCGAAAGATGGTGAAGATAATATATCCCAATCATCATAATTTGTTGTTACCGTGATTGTTCTACTTGCACTCTCTTCAGGGAAATTTATAGCATAGGCAGATAGTGAAAACTGTAGTGCTTCTTGAGTTAGTGTGATTGTTTGTGTTTGATCTTCTGCAGTGATCGAAATAACAGCTACTCTATTATTATTCCCTTTATTGGCTTCTACGGAAATCAACAGTGAATTGATGCTCTTAACGATGCTCAGCCATTCATTATCGGAAGTGTAGCTCCATTCAGGGGCATTGGTTTCAATATTAATTTTCAGAGCACCACCCAAAATTCCCATTTTAGCGGTTGTTGCCGACAAAGAGAGTTTCGTTTCCACTTTATCGGCACGGACAGGTCTATAAAACACACTACTGTCTGCCCAACTGTTTTCATCTGCAAATTGTGCCGACAAAATACCATTATTCAAGTCAAAAAAACCATCTTTCCAAACATAGTTTACTTTGGGCTTCATCTCTTTGATCTGCTTTTTAAAAAGTAGAATAACTGCAATCTCATGCTTAGTAGGCATTCTCCAGTCATTAAATCCGAAAACATTGGTATTATTTAGTGTTTTGGTAATTTCATCAATTTCCTCCAGACTGTTTACCTGCATCTCTTTAGGAAACAGCACTAAATTGCTTCCTGCAAGAGTAATCGCTTTTTCAGGTTCAGTAAGTTTTGGGGGTTGTGCTTTTTGAGTTTGAATTTTCGAATCACATTGTTTTATCAAATCTTGATAATTGGTGTTAGTACACTTGTTATCCTCTGCGCTTAAAAATTTCTTTTTTGCGAGTACATAATTACCTTTTAGCATTTCAGATTTACCATCTTTCAGCAAATCATCGCAGATTCCCTGACTAAAGACAATATGAGCAGTTGAAAAAATTACTATACAAAAAACTATTCTTTTCATTCTATTTCTGTTTTGCTAATATTTCCAGTTGCAACGCTTTTATACGTTTATTATCCGGTCTCATTTCCAACATCCTGTTGCAGTAATCTAATGATTTTGCATAATATTTTGCTGCCGATTGAAAATCATTATCTCTATAATCCTTTTGTGCTTCGGTATTATACGCGTTTGCTTGCCTTCTACAATCTTTATACCTTGCTACATTCAACAGACACTGTGGACAAGGCTGTTTTTTTTCTGCAGAAAATGCTTGTTCTACAGTTCCTTCCACACTGCCTGAAAAATTAAGACAGTTTTTAAAAAGATGGTAATTCTCTCCAAAAGTATTCCAATATACAATATCTAAGTTGATGGAATCTCTAACAGCATTTGTCTGAACAAGGATTTTTTGCTGTTCTGCTTTTATTCTTTCTTGTTCTTGTTTGGCTTGTTGTTTAACTACAAAGAAGATTATTGCCCCTATGATTATCATAGTAGAGACAATACCCATAATGACTTTTTTACCTATTTTTTTCTTTCCTCCAATACTCTCGTCTATTAACACAGATGGTTTTTTACCTAACAAATCGTCCATAAATTCAGGGATCGTCTGATGGCGATTTTCGGGTTTAAGTTGCATTGCCTTTTGAATAGTACGGTTAGCATCTTCGGGGATATTGGGATTTAAGCTCTTTGGTTCCGGCAGTGTTTCAATAGAACGCTCGGCAGCATCAATGGGTTTGTTGCCGGTAACTGCAAAATAAAATACAGCTCCAATAGCATAAATATCAGAATAGGCACCTTTTCGACTGGTATTGGAATACTGCTCTAACGGCGCATAACCTTGCGTGAGAATAGAGGTATGACTTTGGGTTACATTGTGCACAAATTCACGTGCAGAGCCAAAATCTATCAATATTGCACGATGGTCAGATGTAATAATGATATTATCAGGTTTAATATCGCGATGCAGAATATTCTTTTGATGAATATATCCCACTGCTTCTGTGAGTTGAGCCATATAATTGACCGCAATTTCATAATTCAATTTGCCGTTTTTTTCTACAATACCTTGTAGAGTTTTTCCTTCAATAAAGGGCATCACCATATAGGAAGTGTTATTTTCATCAAAAACATCGAGGACTTCAACAATATTAGGATGATGTAGGCGTGCCAGCGTTTGTGCTTCTTCCACAAATTTTTGTCTATATTTTTCAAATGTATCTTCGTTAATACCTTGTAAATGGAGGGTTCTTGCTTGCGTATTGCGAATACATTTACCTTCCAAAAAATACTCCTTGATACATACGGTTTTATTTAACCCACTCTGAACGGCTTTGTATGTAATGCCAAAACCTCCTGCTCCAATTACCTTTTCGATGGTATATTTCCCGTTGCTCAAGGTAGTACCTTGATTTAATTCTCTAAAATGTGATTCAAATTCTTCTGCCATTGTATTTTATCTTTTCTAAATTCATATTCTATTTGATCTATTTGCAATAATGCTCTACTCTGATGAAGATTAGTAGCTATAATAATCGTCATTATTTTGACACCTGCCATTCCGAGTGTAACTATCCATTAGACGGAGTATCTTATTGTAATTGCGTTGTATTTTTCTATAATCCATATTTTGAATAGTTTCATTAAATTTCAAGGTTGCAGAAACCGATATTCTATCTTTTTGAACATCGTAATAGAAGAAGCCCCAATTATCGTTAATCACTATTCCTGAATAGTCTTCCAAATCGTTGATGGTTTGCTGAAATTGTCTATCATCAATTTCTTTAATACAATTGGATGAAAGCATAGCATTAAAAAACTTGCTACTTTTTTCAAACTCTTTAAACGTTTGATTATTAACAATAGATTCATACTCTGTGCGAGAAAAATATTTTTCAAGTAAATTACGAGTAGCTGTATGTTCAGTATTAGCCAACAAGATAAAATCATTGCCTTTCCATCCGAAAATTACATCATTACCTTCTTCTATTTCATAGAATTTCATGCCATTTAGTTCTGATACATTCAGATCATCCATCAATTTCAAATCCTTGGCTATATTATCAATATTTTTTTCTAATATTTCTGGAATAACTGAGCATACTATACCTAAAGTAAACTCTTCGCCAACCATTTGCGCAAAAGCATATATTTTCTTAGTAATATTAATACCTGTTGCGTTTGGATCTTTAAGTAACTTTCTCAAAAGTTGTGCTGTATGATAACTCTCTTTTTCGAGTTCGCGCATGAGTTCTTCATCGAGAAGCGTTTCGATATTCTTAGAGTCTTTTGA
>JAITTF010000290.1 GCA_031287215.1 Bacteroidales bacterium | reverse complement strand
TATATGATTTTGGCGGATTTGTCAAACTGTCTAATCCATCGGCGTGAATAATTTGCGCTACTCCATCTCCATAAAAATAGCAGCCAACTTTTGCCACTTTTACGAGGCGATAATCTTTTTCAATACCATAAATATATTGAGAAGCCCACGAATACGGCTCGCCGCTTTGCTGCGACCACACTTTTGCTTTCGTTTTGGCATTCGGATAGGATAATTGTAAGGCATCGATATTATCAATAATATCCTGATACTCTTCCATTATTTCGGTAATAAAATGTCCGCTTCCTGTCGCATAGTCAATCACAGCAGGAAGATTTGGCGTTGGATTATCCAACTCCTGCCGTATCATTTCAGTCAAAGGCAGAGATTTGACAATGAATTTTGCTATCGGCGGCGGAGTAAAAAATTGCCCTACTTCCTGTTTCAATCCTGTTGTCAACAGAAGCTCAAAAAATTCGCTGAGATATTTTTGTTTGCGCGGATAGCGAATTTGGTATTTTTCAATGAGTTGCACAACCTCTTTTAACACTCGCTGATTTTGCTCAAAAGTTTCATCATCAAAAACATCTTTGATGGTAAAAAACTTATTAAACTTCAACAGCCGCTTTTTGGCAATATATATTTGTTCAGCAGTTAATTTTGCATCAAAATCTTCGTCTTTTATTCCCTCAATTTCTTTTTTAAGAAAATCGTTCAATCCTTCTTTGTGCAAGTTATGTAATCTTATTTGAAAATCAACAGGGTCGTCATTTTTTTTCCACTGAAACTCCAATTCGTCATTGTCGCCTTTCTGCTCGTCATACAGTTTGGCAAGAAAAAGATTGAAAATTACATTAAAGGCATTCGGTTTATCAGATACGGAATGTTTCCGCAATATAGTTGCAAATCCGTGAAAGAGTTTTTTCCCTTCCTCTTCGGTTAACGCTTGTAATTTTAATTTTGTGAAAATTTCTTCTTTGAAATTATATGGTGGATTTTCCCACACACCTTTATTATATGTTAGTTTATTCCACTTTTCGTAAAAATCTTTAACATCTCCTGTGCGGTAATCATCTTCAATTTTTACTATTTCATTACGATAAACTATTTCATTGCCTTTAAGTTCAGAGGCATAAAGCATAATTATGTCTGCTTTGTTGCTAAATTTGAAGTAAGTAAATAATTGTCCACCGTCACGTTTCATACGGGCAAACTCTTTATCAAATTCTTTTCCGTAGGTTTTACATTCTATCAGCAAATATTCCGAGCCGTCATCACGAGTTACACAAATATCCAACCTGCCGGAAGTTCCGTGCCCGGAGGGGTAAGTTTTTTCAAGTTCAATATTTTCGGGCTTATATCCTTTTTCAAGCAATCGATTGACACATTCAAGAACAACAAAATTTTCTGGCTGAGAAAAATTCTGAGTAGTTTTGCTACCGAATTTTATTTTTTCGCCATAATTGATAATTTTCTTTATAAAATCTACTTCAATAGAATAACTCCCATCATATTTTTTTGTCAAAATATCCGTTGCATTTTCTTTATGACTGAAGCCCATTTGCTTTATTAAATTTACAATATTGTTGTTCATAGTTGTATTTTTATTAGTTATTGAAATAAAAAATCGCATTGCGCTGGATTAAAATCCATATTAGCAAAATCTGGGAAAATTATTGTTAATTTTGAATGTAAGTGCCATAATTCATTAAATTAATATGACTATGGCTAGAAAAAACACGACAACAAGCTAATCATTGAATATCATTCTGAAAACCATATTTCTTGGTTTATATTGAGCCACAAGACACAATACGAACAAATTTTTTAGCCATTTCTATTAAATTATGCAAACATACAAGATTACAATACTTATACAAATTATATTAACTCTTTTGTCAATTATACAAAATTTTTCGAGAGTAAATTGCTACGGCGTTCCTCCTTTAACTCTGAACCAATTTTTTGTATCTAACTTTGGTTGGCTCTACATCTCCAAGACGCATTTTGCGGTTTTCAATGTATTCACTATAACCACCTTCAAAATAATATACTTGACTGTCGCCTTCAAATGCTAAAATATGAGTGGCTATTCTATCTAAGAACCATCTATCGTGGGATATTACAACCGCACAACCAGCAAAATTCTCCAAGCCCTCTTCTAATGCTCGCAATGTATTTACATCTATATCATTTGTCGGTTCATCTAATAATAAAACATTCGCTTCTTTCTTTAATGTAAGAGCTAAATGCAAACGATTACGCTCTCCACCAGACAAAACTCCACATTTCTTTTGTTGGTCAGCACCATTAAAATTAAAACGAGCAACATAAGCACGAGAATTGAAGCTTCGTCCAGAAATTGAGATTTCCTCTAAACCACCTGACACAACTTCCCAAACTGTTTTATCGGGGTCAATCTCTTCGTGTTGCTGGTCAACATATCCTACGACTACAGTTTCGCCAATCTTAAATTCTCCTTGGTCGGGTTTTTCTAATCCCATAATCATACGAAACAAAGTAGTTTTTCCTGCACCATTTGGACCTATGATACCAACAATTCCTGCTGGCGGAAGTTTGAAATTTAAGTTTTCAAAAAGCAATTTATCATCAAACGACTTGGAAACATTTATGCAATTAATAACATTACTTCCTAACCTTGGACCATTAGGAATAAATAATTCTAATTTTTCTTCATTTTCTCTAACATCTTCATTCAACATATTTTCGTAAGCATCTAATCTTGCTTTTGCTTTTGC
>JAITTF010000269.1 GCA_031287215.1 Bacteroidales bacterium | reverse complement strand
CATTTCGGCTATATTACCCTGTGCCTTAACATTTCTATTAATCAAACACAAAATCAAGCTTAATAGCATGATTGATAATAACTTAATAATTTTCATAGCTATTGGTATTAAAATTATACTTATATTTTGTTGATTACTTTCCGAGTGCAAAGATACGAAAAAATCATAAATTTTTTTTATGGCTTTAATAAATACAGAGCGGTAAACGGGATTCGAACCCGCGACCTAAAGCTTGGGAAGCTTTCACTCTACCAACTGAGCTATTACCGCTTGCTATTTTTCGACATCGAAAGATGGGTGCAAAAATACATATTTATTTGTAATAAAAACGAAATCATCTTATTTTTTTTCAAGATCGGATAACGGAGGCTCTTCCAACCAATAAGGGTCTTCGTCTTCTATCTCTTCTTCATCCAGTTCTACAGGTTTTTGGGGTCCGTGTTTGCGGAAAATGAAGGAAAAAACTAATCCAAAGACCGCCCCTGAAAGATGTCCCTCCCAAGAATATTCAGGATGAGACTCCCAAGGAAAAATACCCCAAAACATACTGCCATACAAGAATACAATTAAAGAAGAAATAGCTATTAAGGGGATATGCCTGCGAAATAGACCGCTAAAAAAAAGAAAAAATGCTAACGCATAGATTAATCCGGATGCTCCAATATGATAACTGTCGCGACCAATCACCCACAAAGTGAGTCCCATAAA
The DNA here is from genome assembly GCA_031287215.1 of Bacteroidales bacterium. Lineage (GTDB taxonomy): Bacteria > Bacteroidota > Bacteroidia > Bacteroidales > WCHB1-69 > JAGVVH01. The sequence goes on along the minus strand of JAITTF010000269.1, from coordinate 10,454 downwards.
AAACCAAACATAGCAAAAACTTTTTAACGCAATTTCTTTATAAAAATAGAATAATACCAACAAAAGGATAAATATTGGAATAATATTTTGCGCAAAATGGGTAAAATCGGCATGCAGAAAAGGCATCGTGAAAATGCCTATCAGCCCGCAAAGTGCACGTGGTTGCAAACCATAAACAAACCATTTCAATCCCAATCCCTTCTCTAAAACAAACTCAATAACAATCAACAGAGACATCACAACCGGGAAAAAAAGTGCTTCTCTTAATTGTTTTTGTTCAACAGGTTCGTTCTCCTTATTCGTCATTTTTGATTGGTTGAAAAATGGTTGCAAATATACACGAAAATATTTATAGGTGTGTTTTTTCAATAGCAGGAATTAGGCGAATGTCGAAGAAGAAAAAAAATCAAATAAAAGGTCTAAAATACATTGTTTTTTTGTACCTTTGTTGACTTTAAAAATAACGTTGTTTTAATATTTAACATCCTTGTTTTGACACAATTGCGAATAAAAAAAACTAAAAAAAAAGGCTATTAACCATTGTAAAGAATGGACTTCAATCATTATTAAAAAAAATTAACAATAAAATAAAAAAAATAATTATTATTAAATAAAAAAATATATGAAAACGCACAATTATTCTCGCTTTTTGATCATCATCTCCATATTTTTTTTCGGAGTTATGATGGTTTCATCTTATGGCTATGCAGCTGACCGCTTTGTAAGACCCTCAGGCACTGCTGCAGTTACTGCAGGTGCTAATACCTGGGAAAATGCTTGTCGCGACTTGCAGGCTGTCATTAATGCCTCAGCGGCAGGTGATAATATTTATGTTGCGGCAGGAACCTATATACCAAACCGCGCCGCCGATGACCTCAATACCATTAATACAGGCAACCGCAATAATGCCTTTGTGCTCAAAGCAGGCGTAAAAATCTATGGAGGATTCCCCACCACTAATACCAATTATTCCATTACCGGACGCAACATTACAACCTATTTAACCATACTCTCCGGAGATCTTGGAGGTGTAGGAAGGTGCTACCACGTTGTGATTGGTGCCGGCTCCACAACAACCAATATGACTACGGCAACCCTATTAGATGGTTTTACCATTAGAGCCGGCAATGCCAACGGTACAGGCAGTATTACCGTAAATACGCGTTCCATCACGCAAGGTTCGGGTGGTGGAATACTCTTGTATTATGGAAATATTACTATGGAAAACCTTACCATAACCGCAAATAACGGCACGAATGCAGCCGGAATTTATAGTGCCGGTGCTAATTTTATCATGACGAATAGTACCGTAAGTGCCAATGATGCCACAACTAATGGAGGAGGCATTTATTTTAATACCGGGACTCCGCAACTGACAAATGTAACCATCAATAACAATACCTCTATGAATAACGGTGGTGGTTTACTCATTAATGCTTCTTCGCCACAAATGACATTAGTTACTATTGACAGTAATCAATCAAACTGTGGAGGTGGCATCTTTATTACGGGAATAGATTCTAAACCCTTTCTCAAACAAGTTACCGTCAGTGATAACACGGCAAATACCCCCGGTGGAGGTGGTATCTATAATTATACTAATGCTACGTTAACTTTTATGCATGGGAAAATAATAGGAAATAAAACTACTAATGCGTCGGGAGGAGGTTTATATAACAATATCGCTAAAGCAAATATTATTAATTCTATTATTTCCGGTAATAGGGCTAATGGTGCGTTTGTGGGGGGGGGTATTTATAATACAGGAGCTTCTACACTTAATCTTGTTAATGTTACCGTAGCCGGTAATACAGCACTTGCCAATGGCGGTGGAATTCATAATGCCAATACTGCAATCCTCAATATGGAAAATACTATTGTTTGGGGTAACTTTGAATCTAAAGCAGTAACTCAAAATTACAAAGGGACAGATGTTTATAATGGAGGCACAACAACAGGAACTGGAAGCATTTCCTATAAAAACAGTTTAGTACGCATTGAAAACGATGGCAATACGGCAATCAACGATTTGGGAAACAACCTCAGTATAGATCCACTATTTGTTGCTCCTATCACATCCTTTGCTGCTACCCCCACTGTAGCTGGAGACTATAGATTACAAGATATAAGCCCTGCCAACAACGGTGGCGACAGTAGCTTATACAAAACAGCTCTTGGTGCTAATTTTCTCGGCTGGACTTTGGAAAAAGATGTGGATAATTTGGATCGCCAAAATTCAGGAAAAATTGACATTGGAGCTTATGAACAGCAAATACCCAAATTGATCACTCCTGATGCCAACGGCATTGTGTATGTTGACCATACTAAAGTTGGAGATGGATCTTCTTGGAGTTTAGCATACCCCAACTTGGCAGTTCCACTATTGCAAGCACAAAGCAATAAAGACATTACGGCTATTTACGTAGCTGAAGGCAGCTATTACCCTATGTTTTTACCTGCTTCCAGTACCATCAGTGCCGAAATCGTTAGAGATAATGACAAAACCTTCCTTTTAGTCAAGGATGTAAAAGTATATGGTGGTTTTGCTACCGGATTGCCTAATGTAACGGACGCCGCTATGGCAGCCTCACAGTTGGAAAACCGTGTTTTTGCTGCCCATGAAACCATTCTGAGTGGCGACTTGTTGCAAAATGACAGTAATATGTGGGATGTAGCTACGCTACCACTGGATAAACGAGGTGCTATTTATCCAGATTGGTCAACACTATTAAGCTGGGGAGCTACAAGATCCGAAAATGCACACCACGTAGTAGTGGCTGCCGGCGATTTGGGAGATGCTTGCTTGGACGGCTTTACCATTTCTGATGGGTTCGCTTGTGAGATCAAAGCCTCAGGAGAATCAAATCAACCCTATAATCGTTATTCCCTTTCCATTAATGGCAAAGCAGTGCAACGCCCTTCAGGTGGTGGTATCTTCCTGGCACAGACATCCTTAGACTGTAAAAATCTAATCGTCAAAAATAATGCTCAACAATTAAGTCAGCAAGCGGCTTCTATAGTCGGATTTGGTGGTGGTATCTACGCTGACGGTTCTACCTTAAATTTATCCAAATCTTTAATTACAAATAATTTGGCTGCACGTGCAGGCGGTGGTCTTTCAGCTTTTGCTTTAATGGATGATACAAGAATCATCTTAGATAGTGTACAAGTAACCCACAACGGCGGGTGGCGTGAAGGCTCAGGACTCCATTTTGCAGAGATCCCTACAGGTACCGCCGGTTATCACCCTTTGTATGCAAGTATCAATCATTCTGACATCAGTTATAATCGCCAATTACACGATTACAACAATAATGGTAGCCTCGGTGCGGATGGTGGTGCCATTGCCTGGTCGGGTGGAAATAGGTATGGCGGCGCAGGAGCAGCACCTACTGCAACGGCTTCTGCTATGTACATCAAAAATAGTAAAATCAATCATAACGAAGCCGCAATGGCAGCCGGCATTAGCTCTATCTATGCCCGTTACGTAGAAATTGATTCCTGTGAAATACTCAACAACTCTACACTTGCTTACACGGTAGCTGCAGTTGTTTATGGATATGGCGGTGCTATGTATGCTAATGGCGGTTCAACCGTAACTCCTGGTAGAGGCGAAGTTGTGATTAATCACAGCATTATAGCCAATAATAGAGCCATCACCTATGCCGGTGGAATCTATTTTAGAAATACAATTCCTTCTGTTACTAATTGCCGAATTATAGGAAATCAAGCAGCAAACATACCCTCTATTTACCAAGAGAATGCCACAAATGTCTCTTCAGGCGGTAAATATATCAATTGCCTATTTGCTGACAACAGTTTTACTTCAGTAGCCGCTGATCAGCAGGCATTCTCTTTTGACGCCGGAACCGCTACTACTAACCCTACAGCTCCCTCTTTTGCTAACTGTACTTTTGCAGAAAATCAGCTTTCTGATGCTCAGAATATGTTTGCTATTTGGCTTGATCCGCCTGCTTCTACCCCTGTTTTTTACAACTGTATTATGACCAAAAATGCGAAAGGTAGATTTACCCGTGGTACTGGTATCAACCGTTCTATTTTTAAAAACTGTCTCACTAACTTTCCTGTAGGAACTTTCGGCACTAATGGTGCTAATGCCAATAATTTTGAAAATGAAGATCCTCAATATTTTGATCCGGCAACCGGCAATTATACCCTACAAGAGGCCAGTCCCGCTATTGATGCCGGTGATACTATACTTTATCGTGCTACAAGAGCGGCAGATTTTACTAATTATCTGACTGAAATAGACCTGAATGACCGTTTAAGAGTACAACAACAAATTGACATGGGTGCTTTTGAATTTTTTGTTCTGGGTTGCGATTCAGTTACTGATTTCGATGGCAATGTTTACCACTCTATTCATATTGATACCCTATGTTGGTTTACCACTAACTTAAGGGCATTGCATTATGATGATGGTGCTGTCATTCCTATCGCCAAAGTCTATGATAATGACGATGCCGCTAATTTAGACCTCTTTGGTCGTCTTTACGATTGGAATAGTGCTACCAGAAATGGAGAGGCTTCCCATCAGGGAGCTTGTCCTGCCGGTTGGAGATTGCCATTTATCCATGAATATGAGTACTTAATCAGTACTTACGGTGCTAATGGACTTAAAGCAATTGCTCCCGGTTGGTGGGGTGATGAACCTACAATTACCGACTCGTCACACCTTTCCATACCGCCGGCAGGTTATTATGATAAATCGGTGGATAACTATTACCTAATCACAAAATTTGCGTACCTCTGGACTAATGAACTTACTATAGGAGAAAAAGGAAAGGTCTTAGTACTCATCCAAGATTGCGAAGAGCCTTATATCATCGACTTTAAGAAGGCTATGGGTGTGAGTGTGAGATGCGTTAGAAAGTTTTAGCGTAAAAAAAATATCTCCGCTTTTTGTTATATGATTTTTTTGGTAAAAAAAAGCGAAGTGGAAGATGTATTAGAAACTAAAAGTTGTAATTTAGAAATTAAGCATTAGGCATAGTTAGTTTCTTAATTTCCGTTACAATTTTATCAATGGCTTGAGGTTGAGCAAATGTTTTTATATTTTGTGATAGTTGAGCAGCTAATCCGACCTCTTCGGTCAATCGTTTAAGTTCGGGAATAAGTTTTTCATTGACCTCTTTATCTTGAACGAATAGAGCGGCTTGATGATCAGAAAGTGCTTTAGCATTTTTGGTTTGGTGGTCTTCGGCAGCAAATGGGAAAGGTACTAAAATGACAGGCTTTCCTACAATAGTCAGTTCAGAAATAGCAATAGCTCCTGCCCGTGAGATAATGAAATCTGCTATAGCATAGGCTTTGTCCATCTCTTTGATAAAAGGCATGATTTTGATTTGCTCATTCTGTTTTTTTAATATTTCAGGAGAAATGGTCTTAAAAAATAGCTCTCCGGTCTGCCAAATCAATTGCAACCCCATGGATTCTATAACCTCAATATTTTGGGCAATCGTTTCATTAATAGAACGGGCTCCCAGACTGCCACCGACAACCAATAGCGTCTTTTTCTTTCTATTTAATTCAAACAACGAATAAGCATTCTTCTCTTTATTATGAATATTAAGGATAATTTCTCTCACAGGATTCCCGGTAAGTACAATTTTTTCTTTTTTAAAATATTTTTCCAAACCATCGTAAGCAACACAAATGGTCTGTACTTGGTCAGCTAATAATTTATTCGTAACACCGGGAAACGAATTCTGTTCTTGAATTAAAGTAGGAATATGTAAAGCTGCGGCGGCTCTTAGTGCCGGACCACTGGCAAAACCACCTACCCCAATAGCTATATCAGGGCTAAACTCCTTGATAATTTTTTTAACTTTTCTCATACTGCTCATCAGAATAAAGGGTAGTTTGATATTTTTCGTTATTCCTTTTAGAGAAAAGTCGCGACTAATACCATAGATATCAATACCTTTGATATCAAAACCAGCATCGGGCACTCTTTTCATTTCCATTTTACCGTTAGCACCAATAAAAAGAAATTCAGCATCCGGAAATTCTTGTTTGAGTTTTTGAGCAATAGCCAGAGCCGGAAAAATATGCCCTCCGGTACCTCCTCCTGAAATTAAAAAACGATACTGTTTCATTGTCTTAATTTTTTGGTACAAAGATACATTATTATTGTCTATTGCAAAATCATCTTTTTAACCTCCTCAAGATCTGTTTCACGATAGGCTTCAAAAGAATGATCAATCAGATTAACAAAACTTGAATCTATGGTTTTAGAGGCAGATGAATGAAACTCTTTAATTTGGGTAGCTTCGACAATTTTACGAATATTTGTACTGTTAATACCACAACCTGCCATAATAATGATCCTATTTTGGGCTTTTTGTTGGAGTTGAGTGAGTAAATCAATCCCTAATTCTGCAGTAACAGCTTGTCCGGAAGTTAATATGCGATGACAACCACAGTCTATGATGTGGTCTAACGCCGTTTGCCAATCTTTACAAATATCAAAAGCCCTGTGAAAAGTAACTTCCATAGGATAAGCTAAATTGACAATCTCTGAGGTGCGTTTGCAATCCACGGATAAGTCAGCAGTAAGAAAACCAATAACAACGCCATGCACATTTAAGGATTTACAGATTTTTACCTCTTCTTTAACAAGTTCATATTCAAGATCAGAATATAGAAAATTGCCGCTTCTTGGGCGAATTAGGACAAAAGTTTTCAAGGGTAACTGCTCACAACAATACTTTATGGTAGCGTAAGAGGGTGTAGTACCTCCTTCATTTAGATTTTGACATAACTCTATACGTTGGGCACCACCGTTTGCGGCATTAATTGCAGATTGTACGGAATTAGCGCATATTTCTAACCACATTGTCCGGAGATTATAATGGTAAAATCTTTAATATTAAGGTATTGACTAGCTAATTGATATAACATTTCCGGTGTTACCTCTTCTATCGCTTGCATCATCTCCTCTTGTTCTGTTTCGTCTAAACCGGAGCACTGCCATAACATATAGTTTCTCATATAATCGACCGTCCCATCCACTTTTCGAAGCAAAGAACCTTGCAAATATTGTTTTACAACCAACAACTCATCATTACTAACTATTTCATTACAGAGTTTTTGCATCTCCTTTTTGCATTCTTCAATAGCTTCTTGCGTATGGTTAACATTGACATCTGTAGAGAGGTAAAAAATAGAACCATCCCCAAAATAGGAACAGCCGCTATAAATGCCGTAAGTCAATCCTTTATCCTCTCTCAGATTTTTCATTAATCGTGAACCAAAATAGCCACCAAGGAGGGTGTTGAGAATAGAAAAATTTCGGCGATCGGGATGTTGATAATCAAAAGAGGTACGACAAATGCGAATGGAAGATTGTACTGTATTTTCCTTTGTATCTACAAGTTGTTTTCCTGCATTTTTAGTGGTAAACATTGAAGGATAACATGTGGCAGCAAATGAGGGTATGGTATTGCAAAAACATTTAAGTAGATTCATAATAGTTAGATCATAATTCCCTGCAATAAAAATATTGGTATTCTCAGAACAAAAAGTACGGGCATGATACACTGTTAGCTTTTCTACAGTAAGGGCATTGATATCAGCATTTTCTAATATCTTTCCTGCCGGAATATCCTGATTAACAAGAGCAGTATATATCATCTGTTCAGCACAATAACTCGTTGTAGAGCGATGATATTCCAGCTCTTTAAGTTTTCTTTTTTTATAATGCAAAAGGACATCCTCATCAAAAGCAGGGAAACGTATAAAATCAAAAATAAAGGGAAGTACTTGTTCACAATTCGTTTTGGGAATTACAAAATTAAGAGAGACAAATTCTTGAGACACAGCCACTTCAAAAGAGCTGCCCCAAAAGCTAAGAAAATCCTCCACTTCGGCAGCAGATTTGTCTTTGGCGCTCTCTTGGAGCAGCAGATAGGTAGCACGAGAAATCCCTTTTTCAGTTTCAAAGAGCGAACCTGCTTTGACTCTAACCGTAAAATGAATTAAATTGAGATTTTGATTTTCAAAATAATAGAGACCCATCCCATTCTCAAGTTTACAAATGGTTGGTTTTTGTAATTTAAAATGGAAATTTGCATTTATTTTCGGTGGTTGTGTTCGGTCGATGGTGGGCATTAATCAAAATTAATAGGTTTAGGTTCTGATATTCTTTCATTACAGCCATCAGCATCTCCTGTATAAGCAGGAGGTCTTTGAAAATCATAACCCTCTTTTTTCTCATCTACAATTTTTTTGTAAGGCAGTTTGGAATCGGCATACACTTTTTGCATAAAGAGTGCAAAAACAGGCATTGCTAATCGTGCCCCTTGACCATAAGTCATGGTTCGAAAATGCACCGAACGGTCTTCATTGCCCACCCAGACACCACAAGTAAGTACAGGTGTATAACCTACAAACCACCCATCAGAGCAGTTGTCGGTAGTGCCGGTTTTACCTGCTAATGGGAAAGTAAACCTATATTGTGAACGCAAGCGCCCGCTGGTACCGTAGTCAACCACTCCCTGCATCAAGCGTACCGTTTTAAAGGTAGTAATAGGGTCAATAGCCTCTTTTGTTTCAGGGGTAAAAGTATGAATTACATTGCCCTCTTTGTCATAAATACGGGTGATAAAAATAGGCTCTACAAATACACCCTGATTTGGGAAGCAGTTGATCGCACCGACTTGCTCGTAAAGCGTTAATTCACAAGCACCAAGACATATCGAAGGCACTGCCGGTATGGGAGAGGTAATGCCCATATTCCGGACTAAATCAATTACTGCTTGTGGACCAAATTCTTTCATTAAATAGGCTGAAACATAGTTTAAGGAGTTTGCTAATGCTTCTCTAAGGGTAACCATCTGTCCATTTTTATAATCACCCGAATTTTTGGGGGTATAGGTACCTCCTTCAGGAAGATTAAAAGTAACCGGAATATTGGGTACCATTTTGCAAGGAGTGTAGTCGCCATGCTGCATAGCTACCGTATAGACGTATGGTTTAAAGGTGGATCCCACTTGACGGCGCGATAGCATAACATGGTCAAATTGGAAATAGTTATAATCTACGCCACCCACATAAGCCTTTACATAGCCTGTCTGAGGTTCCATAGCCATCAATCCACACTGTAAAAATGATTTTATATAACGTATAGAATCCATCGGGGTCATTACAGTATCTATCATGCCTCGATTCCACGTCAATAACTTCATTTTCGTCTTTTTATTAAAGATGGCAATAATATCTTTTTCAGTCATTCCTTCATCTTTCAGGAGTTCATAACGCTTGGATTGACGCATGGCAGAAAACAAGATCCTTTCGGTTTGTTCATCCGTAATGCCTGAAAAAGGGGCATTTTTTTTATCTTTCCAATGATCAAAGAAAAGAGGTTGTAAATATTGACATACATGTTCTCGGGCAGCTTCTTCTGCATATTTTTGCATTCGCGAATCTATAGTCGTATAAATTTTAAGACCATCTTTATAAATATCATAAAAAGTACCATCCGCTTTAGGGTTATTAAGGCACCATTCTGTCATATATTTGCGTATATATTCTCTAAAATAGGTCGCAATACCCTGAGTATGACTTTGTACCAAAAATCGGGACATGTCAATAGGAATCTGTTGCAAAGAGTCGCACTTCTGTTCAGAGATAAATTTATATTTTTCCATCTGTTCTAAGACGGTATTCCTTCTTGCTAAAGAGGCACGTGGATTTCTGGTAGGACTATATTTAGTAGGTGCTTTCAGCATACCAACCAATAGTGCTGATTCTTCGTAAGTTAGATTAAGAGGTTCTTTATTAAAATAGGTTGTTGCAGCCGATTTGATCCCCATAGAATTATTGCCAAAATCTACGGTATTGAAATACATAGAAATAATCTCATTTTTAGAGTATCCCCGTTCTAATCGGGCAGCTACCACCCACTCTTTAAATTTGGTAAGAATAGTTTTAAAAGTCCCATCATTAGGATTTCTGGGAAATAAATTTTTTGCCAATTGCTGAGTAATAGTACTTCCCCCCCCTTTATGGCTTCTCAAAACAACCCCAAAGCCGACTCTAAACAATGCTTTTACATCCACCCCCGAATGATCATAAAAACGGGCATCTTCAGTAGCAATTAATGCTTGAGTAAGATTTTTCGGCAAATCATGATAGGTGGCGATTGAACGATTTTCAAAGTAATATTTGCCCAATAATTCTCCATCATAAGAATAAACTTCTGTAGCGACATTAGTTTTTGGATTTTCGAGGTCAGCAAAAGAGGGCATAAAACCAAACCAACCCGTTGAAATAGAGGTAAATATGAAAACGAGAATCACAACCAGAGAAATATAACAAATCCAAAAAGGTTTAATCCATTTGGATCGTTCTGTCTTTTCTTTTTTGTTAGTCCCCGATTTTTTTGTATTCGTATTGTTATACATTATTTTAGGTAAATATTGATAATAATT
>JAITTF010000143.1 GCA_031287215.1 Bacteroidales bacterium | reverse complement strand
TGAAAAACATATTTAAAGAGCCAATACATGGACTGCGGATCAACGTGCCTGCGCATGGTGGCGAAGCTTCCCTGCCGGCAATTGTGCATTGGCGACAAAATCATTTTGTGGTGGTTTACGAGATTAAGAAATTGAAAATGAAAAATTGAAAATTGAAAAGCCCTCGAAGTGATTTTCCATTTTCAACTTTCCATTTTCAATTAAAGGTGGCTGACCCCGCCCAAGGTCTGATCAAATACAGCCTCGACGAGTTTCTCGCCGGCTGGTTGAGTACAAAAAAGGAGGGCGAAGAGGAAGGAGTAGCGTTACTACTGGAACCTACTCCTGAATTTTTTTTGCCCCACTTTGTTAAAGTTTAGAAAAAATATTGTATTTTTCCTCTATATTTTTTGAAAGAAAATTTATGCGTCTGTGTATAATTGAAAAAATTTATGTACATTTGTCCGATGATATTGATTCTTTCAATATTATTTCAACTTATTATTAATAAAATAAATATGATACTTAAAAGAATAAACATAATGTATTAACAAACATTAACTTATGTATTTCCTTCTGAAAATTTGACGATAAAAAAAGGATTACGATATTGAAAGATAAAGCTAATGTTCATGCGAAAGCGTGGACTTAACTTATTTGCAATATCGGGTCTCGTCAAATACCTCAGAAGGCGGATATCTATGAGTATCACGCTTTTTTTATACACAAATTATGCAACAATTAAGGTATGGCAATAGATTTTGGCAATCAGTTTGGACAAAAGATTTTCACGCATGGGCATGTGAAAGTAGCAATAGATATGACTGATATTCTTTATTTGCAGTGTGATGGGGACTTGACTACAATTTATCTACATGGTTCAAAATCTATCAATGAATTAAAGTCTTTAAAGAAATTTGAAAGCGAATTGACATCTTTTGGCTTTTTTCGTATCCACGACGATACCCTTGTTAATGGTAAATATATAACTAAAATCACCACCTCTAATAAAGAAAATTTTATAAAAATAGGTGATATTATGCTAAAAATGTCTCGTAGAAGAGCAAAAAAACTAAAAAACAATCTTTTTTAAAAACCGCATATCTGGCAAAAGCGACCATCTATCGGCAAAAAGTAACCAAATAACGAAAAAAACGACCATTTAATAAATACTATGAATAATTATTTTAATTTTACCACCAAGAAAACGAACATTAAGTAATGTTTCGTAAACAAAAATTAAGTAATTTTGCATCGTAGTTGTTTTCTGTGGCGATGATGCAAATAACACCGAAAGAAACCCCTATGATAGGGATAGTACGTGTTGAAAAGGTGAACGGAAAAAGGTAAAAGCAACTAACTGGATAAGCCCATGAAGGTTAGGAGAGTTCCTTCCAAAAACTATAAAAATTGGGCAAATTATTGATAATAAAAGGCTGTTAATGGGCAGCCATTTACTTCTTTTTCAATACATTATTGAAAATTAAGTGAAAAAAAAATAAAAAAAATGGACGATTTAAAATTGAATTTTATAGAAACAGGCAGACTTTCAGATAATGAAATGACGAACATTATTGGAGGTTCTTCTTCTTGTACGGGAAGAATTAATTGTCATGAAAATGGTAAAAACTATTGTGGTACTTTCAAATCATGTACTTCACTTTCATCGAAACAAACTTGCACAGCCTATTGGAGTGAAATTGATTTAGGGGATGACGATTTACTACCCGAAACACCTCCTGAACCAGGTAATTAATGTCTTTTCTGTAAATACTGAATAATGCACCTCATAATTAATAGTCTTTATAAATGATTTTTGTTGAGGTGCATTATAGTTATCAAAAAATAAATCAAATGCAACGAAATGAAATGGTCAAAATTTAATTATTTATATTTTTCAAAAAAACATAATCTTCAACTTTTATACAATTCGTTATCTAATGTTTTTATAAATATAGATAAATATTTAACATTTAAGTTGTTACAAGAATTCAGAAATCGTCAAGACGATTCTATATTTGAAAATCATTTGAATTTATATAAAGAATTACAACAAAGTAAAATTATTGTAGAATCTGATGAAGCAGAAATATTGAAAATTAAATATCAGGTATTAGCAAACAGATATTCTGCAAATACTGTTGCTCTTACAGTTTTACCGACTTTATCATGTAACTTTAGATGCCCTTATTGTTTTGTCAGTGAAAACGGACAAGAATTTATGACTACATCTTCGTGTCAAATAGTACTGAAGCATATAAGCAACTTAAGCAATAACAATAAAAAAACGCTCCTTAATTTAACATGGATGGGGGGTGAGCCATTATTAAACTTTGCGATAATTAAAGAGATGACTACATCTATAAAAAAGATGGCAGAAATTGATCTTAAAGCACACTTAGTTACAAATGGCTATTTGATGGATAAAGAAAAGATATTATTATTCAAAGATTTAAATATTGTGCTTACACAAGTTACGATTGATGGTATAGGAGAACAACATAATAAAACGCGCATTCATAAAGCAGATAGTAATTCCTTTGACAAGATTATTAGTAATTTAGATGTCTTTTTTAAAATTTATAACAAAAAAAACGATCCCGCCATAAATGTAAGAATTAATCTTGAAAAACAATCAAATTATATTTCAAAATTTTTAACGACATTTGATTATTTACATAAACGGTATCCTCATGATAATTTGTATATTACACCTGGTTTTATAGAAGATATAAAAGGGAATGGCAAAAACATTGAATGCGAATTTGATAGAAATGAGATGGTGAAATTTTTTCTTGAAGTAAAGAAGAGGGGTATTAATATTCCAATTTATCCGAAAAATAAAATATATGAATGTGCCGTTCGTTCTTATGGCGATTTTGTTATAGGACCGAAAGGAGAACTATATTCTTGTTGGGAACATATCGGATATGATGATAGTATAATTGGTCATCTAAATGAAGATGGCGAACCAATAATAACTAATGAATTAAAATTCCTTCGTTATCTTACAGATGCAGACTATCTTGACGATAAACAGTGTTTAGAGTGTTTTTTCTTTCCTATATGTGTTGGCGGTTGTCCGGAAAAAAGAATTAGAAATAAACATTGTAATGCGTGTTTTGATGTATGTGTGTTGCAAAAAGAAAATATTGAAGAAATATTAGATTTTCAGTATGAAATTAAAAAATAAACAATGAGAGTTAAAGCAAAATTTATTATTATTTTAGTTTGTTTTTTGTATCCAATATCGCTCTTTTCTCAAGAAAATGATCCTTTTAAAATTCAAAGGCAAAATTTGAAAGAGCAGTATCCATATCCTGAACTGTCTCAAGAACAAATGTATCAAGACTTTGATACATTTGTTGAAATTATGGTAAATTGTAATCCTCAATATTTTGTTCGAAAACAAGTAACTCAATTTGACATGTTGGCTGAATTGCAAAAATATAGATTTGCGATTGATAAATGTAATAATACTTTAGATTTTATTTCATTATTAAAAAAAACAATCAATTTAACATTAGACGAACACTGTTTTATTGGAGATAATGTCTATATGTATAGAAGTATGTATTATGAAGATGTCGTAAAGCAACTTCATATTTCTGACAAAGATTTTGGTTATAATTTACAATATATAGATTCTGTTTTTTATAAAAATGAGCCTCAAATATCTCTTATTTATTTAGATGGACATTATTTATTAAAAAATGAAACTGTGTTTTATTATTTTTCTGACTCACTCTTGCTTCCGGCAGGTACTGAACTTTATTCTTTTAATCATTTAGATATTCAAGATTATCAAAATACTATTAAAAAAAGGGGCTCACGATGGGATTTTCAAAAGAACCATTATTATAATGATGTTATAGAAATAGAGCAAAAAGATAATGAAGTTGAGATTCTTTTGGATAATACAAAACACAAAATTGTTTTTTCTCATGTAGTAGAAAAAAAACGAGAAGAATTTGTTAATCAATTTAATATAAAACCACAAATACTATATTTTAGTTCTGATTCACTTTTATACATTAGGCTGCACTTCATGATTTTATCTCCAAACATATATGCAGAACTAAAGAGTTATAAAAACACACCCATTAAATCAATATTAATTGATATTCGTGGTAATCCCGGTGGAAATGATCAAACATGGCTGTCTTTACTCTCACTCATTAGTTCAAATAATATTAAATACCCTTTTTGTTTGTTGTCTAACAACACTTCTATGATGAATTCTTACTTGAAAAGCAATCATCTCCTTTATAAAAATAGCGATAAAAATTTTATAGAGGTTGGAGGATTTACTTCAGTGTATCGAATTATAGAACAAGAAACCTCTATCATCAAATCTTCCAAAAAAAACATAGGCTATTCAGGCAATATATATATTTTAGTGGATGAAAATATATATTCTTCCGCACAATCATTAGCCTCACTATCTTCTAAAGTTGAATTGATCAAAACTATAGGAATGCCAACCGGTAAAATTGGAGGACAAGGAATTGATGCTGCTGCATTTATTTTGCCTAATTCTCGTTTAATATTTACATTAGATATTGCGTTGGATGGTTCTCAAGTTAAAACATTTGAGGATTTTTATCATGATAGTATTACATTTCCACTAATTCCGAGTATAGAATATTACCAATATTGGTATAGCCCTTCCCGTTCTGAACAAGTAACTGAGATAGAATTATATACTAAAGATCAATTATTCCAGAAAGCAATTGAAATTATTAAAATAGATAATCACTAAACTATGCCCCACCCTTTCCCCTTCCACCACCAACACGATGCCATGGACTGCGGGGCGACCTGCCTGCGGATGATTGCTAAATACTACGGCAAGAACTATTCGCTGGAGACGTTGCGCGAGCGCACTTACATCACCCGCGAGGGGGTGAGTATGCTGGGCATCAGCGAGGCGGCCGAGAAAATAGGGCTGCATACACTGGGCATCCGGGCGAGCTTCGACAAACTGCTCGAAGCCCCAACCCCTTTTATTGTGCACTGGCGACAAAATCATTTTGTGGTGGTTTACGAGATTAAGATTAAAAGGAACAAAGGAACAAAGGAACAAAGGAAGTCGCGGGTTCCACTTCTCCACTCTTCCACTTCTCCATTTTTCCTACCTTCAGGGTACGTGCGGGTGGCAGATCCTGCGCAAGGGCTGATTAAGTACAGTGTGGAGGAGTTTCTCGCCGGCTGGTTAAGCACCAAAAAGGAGGGAAAAGAGGAGGGGGTAGCACTGCTTTTTGAGACGACTCCCGATTTTTATGCCATCGAGGATGAGAAACCCGATAAGACGAAGTTTAAGTTTGTGTTGCAGTACCTGCGGCCCTATAAGAAGCTGATTGTGCAGTTGTTTTTGGGGATGCTGATCGGTACCGGTTTGCAACTTATTTTCCCGTTTCTGACCCAAAGCATTGTAGATTACGGAATTGGGAACAATAATCTGAGTTTTATTGTTGTCATTCTCATTGCGCAACTGACCCTCTATACCGCTCAAACAGCGGTGGAGTTTATTCGATCATGGATTTTGCTGCATATCACCACCCGTATCAATATCTCCATCATCTCCGATTTTCTCTTCAAACTGATGAAATTGCCGCTCGGCTTTTTCGACACCAAGATGATCGGCGACCTCATGCAACGTATTGGCGATCATACCCGCATCCAGAACTTCCTCACCTCCTCTACACTCAATACGCTCTTCTCCTTAGTGAGCTTTGTGGTGTTTACGATTGTATTGGCATTTTATAATCTCAAACTACTGGCAGTCTTTATGATAGCCAGTGTACTCTATATCTTGTGGATTACACTTTTCCTGAAAAGACGTAGAACATTGGACATGAAACGCTTTGCTCAAGCCTCCGCAGAGCAAAGCACCCTCTACCAACTCATCACGGGTATGCAAGAGATCAAACTCAACAATTGCGAAAAGCAAAAACGGTGGGAATGGGAGAATATACAAGCTAAATTGTTTAAAGTGAGCATCAAAGGGTTGGCCTTAGCCCAATATCAGCAGTCGGGAGCCTTTTTTATCAATGAAACGAAAAATATCCTCATCTCCTTTTTTGCTGCCTACTCGGTCATTCAAGGGGAGATGACACTCGGTATGATGATGGCAGTGCAATACATCATTGGGCAACTCAACAGTCCTATCAATCAGGTCATTGGTTTTATCCAGTCGGCACAGGATGCTAAGATCTCGCTGGAACGGCTGGGAGAAATACACAATAAGGCGGACGAGGATGACCCTACAATGGAAAATGAAAAATGGGAAGTTGAAAATGATAAAAAATCCGAACAACTTTCAACTTTCAACTT
>JAITTF010000077.1 GCA_031287215.1 Bacteroidales bacterium | reverse complement strand
CTTCTTGCAGTTTTTTACCCAATAGGGTATCGAAAACGGAAAAGACAGTTTCCCCTATCAATAATGTCCTTTCACAGAGTGGATATATTAATTAATTCTGCATACAAGGGCAAACGCATATAAAGCAAAAAATATTTATCTTTGCACGCAAAATTCACCAAACCCATAACAACGTGGGCAAATATAACAATTACCTTTGCAAACTTAAAAATAAAACTCATTATTACGTCTATTATGGAACGAAAACCGGAATGGCTAAAGATAAAATTTAAAGGAGGTGCACAATATTCGTCTATTAAAAAAACAGTAGAAGAGAAAAAATTGCATACCATCTGCTCAAGCGGCAAGTGTCCAAATATTGGGCACTGTTGGGGCATCGGTTCGGCAACTTTTATGATTATGGGAGAGATTTGTACCCGTTGTTGCCGCTTTTGTGCAACTAAAACAGGGAAACCACTGCCATTAGACCCTGCTGAACCGGAGAAAGTAGCAGATAGCATCCTTCAAATGAAATTAAGTCATTGTGTTATTACTTCCGTTGACAGGGATGATTTACCGGATAAAGGGGCAGACCATTGGAAACAAACCGTTCTGGCTATCAAAAAAATAAATCCTCAAACTACTGTAGAACTGCTCATTCCAGATTATGAAGAGACGCTGTTGGATATTGTCTTAGAAAGCCAGCCCGATATTGTTGCCCACAATCTCGAAACTGTCGAACGGATCACCCCTTCCATTCGGAGTAAAGCGCAATACCAACAAAGTTTAAAAGTAATAGAAAAAATAGCTAAAAAAGGATTTATAGCCAAAACAGGCATCATGGTCGGACTTGGAGAGACCGAGGAAGAGGTGATTACCCTCATGAAAGCATGTATCGGGGTAGGTTGTTCAATGATGACCATCGGCCAATACCTGCAACCTACTACTGCAAATATTGAAGTAGTAGAGTATGTAACTCCCTTACAATTTGAAAAATACAAAAAAATTGGAGCACAATTAGGTTTTAAAAATATTGAATCGGCACCGTTGGTTCGTTCATCCTATATGGCAGAAAAATCATTTCATCAATTAACATAACTACCCATGAAACATAAATTTAAAATTCCTCATACCTTTACGATCGTTTTTTTTATTGTTATTGGCTGTGCTGTATTAACGTGGTTCATTCCGGGAGGACAATTTAATAGAGAAACTGTTGAAATAGAGGGTGTAGCAAGAAATATCGTAGTTTCAGATTCTTTTCATAATATTGACCACGAACCACAAACTTGGCAAATTTTTACCGCTTTATACAAAGGTTTTGTAAAAACATCCAACATAATCATTTTTATTTTAATGATTGGCGGTGCTTTCTGGATCATGAATGCTACTAAAGCCATCGACCTGGGTATCATGGCATTTCTCAATAGCTGTTCTAAATTACAACGATACAAATTCTTTCAAAAAATTGGTGTTAATAACTTAGTGATCATTCTCATCATGATTATGTTCAGCCTTTTTGGAGCCATTTTTGGGATGAGTGAAGAGACTATTGCTTTCATTATTATTTTCGTACCATTAGCAATATCAATGGGTTACGATTCTATTACCGGCATACTCATCTGTTATGTAGCTGCTCATATTGGGTTTACGGGTGCTATGCTAAATCCTTTTACTATTGGCATTGCGCAAGGATTATCAGGGTTACAACCCTTTTCGGGCATAGAATACCGTTTTGTTTGTTGGCTCATTTTAACCACACTTATCATTATTTTCACCTTAATTTATGCTTCAAGGGTAAAGAAAAAACCCGAACGCTCTCCAATGTACAAATTGGATGAATATTGGAGAAATAAATCGAGTGAGATTTCCAACGAAGAGGAGCACCAACGCCCGTCACTTTCGGCGAAGTTAGTTTTTGCGGCTATTTCTGCTATTTTTATCTGTTATGCCATTACAATGCACCATTCGGAACTCACTATGGGCACGCATCAATACGACATCATTTTGTTTCCGATCATTGCTGTCGGGTTTATCATTATGGGGTTCTTTACCGTGCGCAAGTCCACCTCCAATTTTATATTGACCATCCTTTTATTCACCATTATCATGTTGATTACAGGAGTTTTATGTTATCAATGGTATGTCATGGAGATCTCAGGCTTATTTTTTGCCATGGGCATTGCAACCGGATTTGCCTATAGTTTTAAATTTGACAAGATCATAAGACTATTCTTAGAGGGTTGTAAAGACATTCTGGTTGCCGCCATCGTAGTAGGGATTGCAGGGGGGATTATTATCATTTTGGAAGATGGAAAAATTATAGATACTATTTTGTATGCCGTCTCGCAGACTATGGTCAATTCCGGCAAAGAGGGGGCTGTTGGGGCAATGTATGTTATCCAGAATCTCATTAACATACTCATCCCTTCCGGTTCTGCTAAAGCGGCTTTAACCATCCCTATGATGGCAGAATTTTCCGACTTAATAGGAGTTTCACGGCAGCTTACAGTATTGGCTTTCCAATTTGGTGATGGCTTTACCAATATGATTACGCCTACTTCTGGCGTATTAATTGGCGTGCTGGGCATAGCGAGAGTCCCTTATGGAAAATGGCTTAAATTTTTCTTGCCAATAGTTTTGGTTTTTATACTCATCGGGTTCCTTTTACTGCTTCCCCCACTCTATTTTAATATCGTACAATTTTGATGCTTTGTACTTCTATAGATTTTAACACCTCAATAATACAATATTTTCCTATAACTAACGTTAATAAGAAATTAGATGATGATCACGGATAGTGAAAATTATTAATATACTAAAAAGTGTTGATATAAAAAAATATAAATAATAAGATGGCGAACACTTCTCTTCAATTATTAAAAGTTTTATCGTTTTCAATCAGCATTACAATATTTTTTTCTTGTGAAAAGAATATTGACTTAAAATTACCGGACTATCAAGATAAAATTGTAATAGAAGGAACCATAGAAAATGGACAACCTCCTATGGTATTGATCACTAAAAGTTTGCCCTATTTTTCGTCTATTCCTATGGATTCTCTGCTTTCAAAGCTTCTCGTTACAGATGCCATTGTTACTGTTACTTCAGGAAGTGGAGAAAGTGAAATTCTTACCTTCTCTTTAGATTTGAATTCTCCAATATATTTTTCATATAGAGGACGTAATTTAGCCAGAGAGAATGAAACATATTCACTCAAAATTGAATGGAATAACAAAATTTATACTGCCACAACAAAAATTGTAAACACTTTTGAATTAGATAGTATTGGTTTTAATAGAATTGGAGATAGTTCGGCTACTGTAAGAGTACTCCTACAGGATAATCCCTCGTCTAAAGACTATTATCAATTTTCATGTAAAGTGAAACATGGTAAAATATTGAACGACAGATTGTGGGTTTATAATATTCCTATTGCTTTCGATGATGCCGCGTTTAATGGTCTGTTATTTAATTATGAGGTAATGCGTGGAATACCTTCTTCATTATTTGCCGGAACTTTGAGTGAAGATGAACGAAGGACATATTTCCGCCCCATTTTTAAAATCGGAGATACTGTTTATATCAAACACTCTTTAATGGATTATGACAGTTACAGGTTTTGGAGCACTGCCGGTTCAGAAATTATGTTTGGTCAAAATGTTTTTATTAGCCCACCACCCATAGTAGGTAATATTAAATGTAATGATGGAAGTCAAGTTTTAGGTGCTTGGTGCGGTTATGCCTCTAAAATTGATGAGCTAATTTTTAAATAATTTCATTCATTGTTATAATTAGAAGGAAATGTACACTAATTTTCCCGTAACATTATTAAATCCCATATTTTTCAATAAGTCAATATAATGGTTAAGTTGTTTTTCATAACTTGGAAACTCTTTGCCGGTTTTATAATCAATCACCATTACAGAATCTTGGAGCATAGATACTCTGTCGGGACGGTGAATTAACCCTTGAGCATCCACGATAGGAATTTCATTAAAAATAGTTGCTTCTTTAGAATAATAGGGTGATAATTGTGAAGAGTGTTCTATTTGTTGAATCGTATTTAATAATAGCCGGTTATCTTCAGGCGATAAATCCGTAATTAGTGCTTTTTCTTCTTCTTCTGAAAGTGGTATGTGTTGAATGGAAGCCAATTTGGCATGAAGTATATTTCCGCGATTTTGAGCCGCTGAATTTGGAGTTATTTTATTGAATAATAATTGATTATCGTTGAATGAGAAATCTGAAGTATGAATGGTTTGAATGGTAGCAGTATTTTGTTGCACATTATTTTTTCTTCTATATTGATAATTCAGATCTCCATAATAGAAAATTTTTTCTTCCTCATCTACCGTAGTGAAAATGGTAGATTCGTGAATAAATTTATCTAAATACGATCCGTAATTTGTTCTATTTTTGGAGGTAATAATATGCAAACACTTTGCTGGTCGTGTGTGCGCTACATACATGACATTGAGCGTATCTAAAGCCGAAAGTGCACGTTCTTGTTTTAATTCTAGTTCTAAAAGGCTATTTTCCAGTAAACTATCGCAATTTACAGGAACACAGGGAATACCTAAATCCTTATTTGCATCGTTATACCAAAATTTTCTTTTTGTAAAGCGAGAACTAAATTTGGAATGTGGAAAGATGACGACAGGAAATTGTAATCCTTTGGCTTTGTGAACGGTCATGAGTGTTACAGCATTGATATTGCCTTGAGGTGAGATGTATTGAGCATCCTGATTCTGTTCCCACCAATCTAAAAAGGAGACCAATTCAGGTGATTTTTTTTCTGTATAATCTAAAATAAGATCGGATAAAGTAATGAGATAAATATCTGTTTTTGTATTAAAATTCAAAATCTTAATAAGCTCTTTATAAAGTGCATACAATGGCAAGTAGCGTAAATAGGTGATGTTGATGTCAATGTGATATTTTTGTAAAATATCGGAAAAACTCACAATATTATGGAGATTATCAAGAACGTTTTCAAATGTAATATCAGGGTTGTTGTTTGTAGCATGAGTGAGATAGTGTAAGATGGTAAGTTTGGGGAGTTGATTTTCAGGGTTCACTAAATGCTGCATCATGCCTAACATCATTCTCACCTCTGCTGAAGCATTGAGTAGTAGCGAATCGCTCGAAATGACCGGAATATCGTGAGCCGCTAATGCTTTTCCTAACATCGCACTTTTATCATTGCCGGTAGTAAGAATAGCGATATCTTTATAGATAAAACCACGCTGTAGTGATTCTTGAATTGTGCGAACTACACCTTCTTGTTCAGCCAGAGCTTTATCATGATCGAGTAGAAATTCTATGGTTACTAATCCAGGATTATCTTCTTGATTAGTAGTTTGTTGTACTACATCTTCATAGTATTCATCTGCTAATTCATAGATTTTCTCGCCAGTTTTATTCGTGATATTTTTTATCCAGGTAAAAAACTCATTGTTGAAAAAGATAATTGGGTTGGAGGAACGATAATTGACCGACAATGGAATGTTTTCAAACTCATCATTTTCAATATCAGTCTTTTGTAAAGCAACTTTAAAACCATCCATAGTTGTGAGAGTGTTGAAAAGAGAAGCATCCCCATTTCTAAAACGATAAATTGCCTGTTTTACATCTCCAAAAAGAATGCCTACCCCCGGAATATTAGAACTGTCTGTAGAAGAAACGGCATCTCTCACTAAGGGTAAGAGATTGTTCCACTGTAAATTAGAGGTGTCCTGAAATTCATCTATCAGATAGTGAGCATATTTACTGCCTATTTTTTCATAAATAAAAGGGGTGTCTTCATCTTTTATTTTGTTATAAATAACTGCATTAGAATCACTTAAAAAAAATAGGTTGTCTTCATTTTTAATGTCATCCATCAATTTTTTGAGTTCAAAAATTAAGATAAAAGCCTCTAAATTATGCGCTAAAATATTGGTCATTCTACATTGTAGTGCTGCGTCTTCTACTTGGTCAGTTAAAGCAAAAAACTTGGTTTCAAAGCCACTGTCCAACGAGTTTTGATCTTTAGAAATGCCTTTGTCACGGGCTTGAGCAAGATAACATTTGGGCGTACCCATGACATTGTCCTTCATTTTTCTAAAAAAGGAGTAGGGACCTTTTTCTTTATAGTAAAAACTTTCAGCAGAAAGTCCTGTAGCTCGAATCAACTGTTCTCCCTGTTCAGAAAGAGTTATAATTTTCTTTTTCAATAAATTACGCTCTGCAATCAATTTCTTTGCACTATCCTTAATGGTCTGAATATCAGCTTCTGCTATTTTTTTTAGCGCAAAAAAAGAGTCTTCATTATCGACAAAAAAGAGTAATTCTTTAAGCGCATTTTCGACCTTATTTTTTCCTGTTTCTTCGATAGTTTTATTGACTAACTGCATGACTTCTTGGGTAGTAGAGTACTCTTCTTGAGCATCTTCTGCTGAAATTTTATTGATCAGGAGATCAATAGTCTGAGTGAAAAAGTCTTTTTTATCAATTTCCAAATTAAAATGGAGATTCATATCCAATTCGATCGCGAAAGAGCGTATCAATTTTTGGAAAAAAGAATCTATAGTACAAACCGAAAAATTGGCATAATCGTACAGGATGGTTGCGAGCAATGTTTTTGAATTTTTTCTGATATAATCATCTATCTGATTATTAGATAGATTAAGAGATTGTTTCAACATGCCAAGCACTGCTTTGGTATTGCCGGTCAAGTGCGAGTAATTCTCGCTGAAAGCAAAGTCGTAAAGTGTTTTTACAATTCTCTCTTTCATTTCGGCAGTAGCATTATTGGTAAAAGTAATTGTCAGGATATTTTTAAATTTATCAGGTTTTTTAAGGCAAAGAGAAAGATATTCCGCTACTAAGTGGGTTGTTTTTCCTGATCCTGCAGATGCTTTGTAGGTTTTGAACATGGGTTTAATGCTTTAGTAGATACGTAGCGTACTATGTCTAAATTCTTAATCAAAAATTTTGCAGACTAATTCTTGCAAAAGTACCTCTTCTGGAGCGACAGAATTAACCCCTTTGGACTTCATGTCATACTCTCTCAGGAGAGCAATGATTCTAATAATGGAAGGTAATGAGTAGCGGGAGGCATAACCGATATTAATTTTTTGAATATAGGCATTAGCCCCAAAAATGGAGGCTATAGTATCGCTTGATTTGTTAGTAGATAGTTGATAAGCAAGTATTTGTTGAAAAAAGATATTAAGATTTGCAATGATTGGGACTATGGAATGGTTTTTGATATTGGCAGCCATATTCATAGCAATTTTATTGCTTTTAGTAACATTTCTTTCGGCAATAGCATTTTTAAGCTCAAAAAGGTTATATTCTTTGCTGATCCCGATATATTTTTCAATAATATCTGATGTAATCGCACTTCCGGACGGCAAAAATAGATGTAATTTTTTAAATTCATTATCAATACGCGAAAGGTCTATGCCTATATTTTCGGCTATAGTTTTGGCTTCTAAGTCGCCGATGGTAAAATGGTATTGTTCGGCAGCAGATTTTACCCATTTATCCATTTCGTACTCTTTTTTCTGTTCAGAGAGAAATTTTACCCCATTTTGTTCAAATGGTTTCAAATAGCGGGCATCTACTTTGCCATATTTATGACATATCACTAAAATCGACGTAAGGGATGGTTTTTGAGCATAATCAGCTAATGCCTTGATATTTTTCAAGTGTTTAGCCTCTTTAACGATGATCAGACGATAAGGAGTAGTAAAAGGATATTCCTTGCAAAGGGCAATAATTTGGCTTACATCCACCTCTTTATCATTTCCATAAAGCACTACCTGATTGAAATCTCGGTCAGCTTCCGGCATTAGATTTTCTTCCAAATAGTTGGAAATCAGGTCTATAAAAAACGGTTCGTCACCCATCAACAGATAAAGGGGTTTATACTCCTTTTTTTGGAGGGATTTCATGATGTCAGTAAAAGAGAGAGCAGCCATTATTCGTTATAATCAAATTTTAAGTGTTTAACCGTTATTCCTTTATTAATCAATTGATTGAGTGCGTCAATGCCAATGCAAAGATGTTCTTTAGAGTATTGAGCGGTTACTTTTTTGTCGCTTTTTTCAGTTTTAATGCCATCCGGTAGCATGGGTTGGTCAGAGACTAAAAGCAATGCACCGGTAGGTATTCTATTGTAAAAGCCTACTGAAAAGAGTGTAGCTGTTTCCATATCTACGGCAGTGCATCTAATTTTTTTGAGATAGTTTTTAAACTCTTCATCATGTTCCCAAACACGGCGGTTCGTGGTAAAAACCGTACCAGTCCAATAGTCTCTACCATAATCACGAATGGTAGTAGAGATTGCTTTTTGCATATTAAAAGCAGGCAGAGCAGGTACTTCTATGGGGAAATAGTCGTTGGAGGTACCTTCTCCTCTAATAGCTGCAATTGGCAGTAGATATTCGCCTACTTTAATAGAATCCTTAATACTGCCTGTTTTGCCGAGAAAAAGAATCGCTTTAGGCATCACGGCAGTCAACAAATCCATGATAGTAGCAGCCATAGGGCTTCCCATAGAGAAATCTATGATCGTAATTTTGTCTTTAGTAGCACTTTGCATGGGTTTATCTTCACCACGAATTTCAACGTCTAACATTTCGGCAAAATTAGTAACATAATTTTTAAAATTAGTAAGAATAATATATTCTCCAAATTCCTCCAATTGAAGACCGGTATATCTTGGCAACCAATTCTTTACAATTTCATTTCTAAGCATATCAATACGATTATTAACAAATAAGACGATTTGCAAAGATACAAGTTTTTTTTAGTTTATAAAAAATAACTTGTAGTACAGTGGTTGATATTTTTTTAGTTTAATTGCCAATCTTCAATCGCCATATCTTCATCCTGAAGAATAGCAAGATAATTCTGATAGCGCGAAAGGGCAATTTTCTCCTCTTTAAGCGCTTCTATAACCGCACAACCCGGTTCATGGACATGAAGACAGTTGTTGTACTTACAATGATTATTATAAACTCTTATTTCAGGGAAATAGTCTCTAATCTCCTCTTTACTATATTGAATTAATCCAAATTCTTTGATGCCAGGACTATCAATCACAAAAGTATCAACTGCTATTTGGTGCATCTGCACAAAGGTTGTGGTATGCGTGCCCTTTTTATGATATTGAGAAATCTCTCCTATTTTCAATTGTAGATCAGGATACATCGTATTCAACAATGCCGACTTTCCTACGCCCGAATGACCGCTGAGAAGCACTTTTTTATGGGTCGTTTGATCTTTCAGGAGGTCTATCCCCTCCCCCGTCATAACAGACGTAAAAAGCGTGGAGTAGGAAATAGCACAGTACATCGCTGAAATATGGCGAACCACTTCCAATTCTTGTTCCTGATATAGATCAATTTTATTGAAAACAAGACAGACAGGTATCCTAAAACTCTCACAGGCAATCAAAAAACGGTCTATAAAACCCAGAGAAGTTCTGGGTTCCTTGAGGGTTACTACCAAAATAGCTAAATCTATATTGGCAGCAATTAAATGATTGATTTTCGACAATTTAGTGGATTTTCGATCAATATAATTGAAACGCGGTTCAATTTTAGTAATATAACCGGTATTATCCTCAAAGAGGTCAAAAGAAACAGAATCACCAACCACCACGGGATTGGTATTTTTGATCCCTTTAATTCTGAATTGTCCTCTTAATCTACAATTTACGATTTTACCATCAGGGAGTAATACTTCATACCAAGTGCCTGTTGATTTTAATACAAGACCGGTATGACTATTATCCATTAGAGTTTGAAAACTGCTTTAATTTTATCAACGTAATCCAATTTTTCCCAAGCAAAGAAAGTCACTTTTTTGAAGATTTTTTCTGCACCATCAACGATTTTTTTGTAGGTTTTATCATCTTCATAAACTGAT
>JAITTF010000358.1 GCA_031287215.1 Bacteroidales bacterium | reverse complement strand
ATTTTTTGAGAAAGGAAAATGAAACATGATTTTGTAAATTATAATTGTTTTTGATACAAGATTGTGCGAGTTTAAATGACCTTAAAACACAGATTATTTATGAAAAGAATCTTGGGATTAGATTTAGGTACGAATAGTATAGGATGGGCGCTGGTGGAAGTTGATCATGAAAAGAAAATGGTAAGAATTATTGGACTTGGTTCAAGAATCTTATCTATGGATGCAAACGAGATTGCTACGTTTGAAACGGGTGGTAAGTTGGCAAGTAGTGCGGCACAACGGACAGAAAAACGCTCTCCACGCCGTTTGAATGAACGTTATCTTTTGAGGCGCGACAGATTACATTGTGTATTGAACTTGTTGCAATGTTTGCCAGAACATTACTGCTTATCTATAGAATTTGAAAATGAAAAAAGGAAACGTAGTGGTAAATTCAAAAAAGGGATAGAAGAAAAACTTGCTTATTACAAAGATGATAATGGTAAGTATCAATTCTTGTTTATGAATGCCTATCAAGAAATGGAAAATGAATTTCGACAGCAGCACCCTAATTTGTTTCACGTTAAAAATAACGGAAAGCAAATAAAAATTCCATACGACTGGACTTTGTATTATTTAAGAAAGAAGGCGCTTCAAGCGACAAATAATGAATTAACCAAAGAAGAACTTGCTTGGATTACTTTGAGTTTTAATCAAAAGAGAGGTTACGAAAAAGTAATCGGACAAGATGAAAAAGAACAGAAAGATGGGGAATTACGGGAAACTTTCACAGGCAAAGTAAAAAATGTAACAAAAATAGATGATAAAGATTTGTATGAAATAGTTCTTGTTGATTTTAAGAATGAGGATAATGAATTATATCGATATAAAGAAGAATCTAAAATTCAAATCACATTTAAAGATGATTTAAAAGAGGTTGAAATCGTTTCAAAATATGATGATGAAGGAAATGTTGATGGCAAAAATGCAGAATACATTATCAATGAAATCAGAGAAAGTTTGTTAATACTTGATGTTCGTAACACAGGAAGGAAAAATAAGGAAAACTTTATATTTGAAATAGAATTGGAAACAGGCTGGATAAAGGAACAGCAAAGCAAATTTACTCCAAAATGGAAAGATGCCAAACGTGATTTTATCATT
This sequence comes from Bacteroidales bacterium, assembly GCA_031287215.1. GTDB lineage: Bacteria > Bacteroidota > Bacteroidia > Bacteroidales > WCHB1-69 > JAGVVH01. The sequence continues at coordinate 6,464 of JAITTF010000358.1, read as the reverse complement.
AAAACCAAATATGATAAAGATGGAAACAGAATGCTAAAAGGACAGGATAAAGGCAGAAATATCAGTATTCCCAAAGAAGAAGATTGGTCATTAATGAAATTAAAGACAGAAACTTCTATTCACGCTTTCAATACTAAATATAACACAATAGGCGTTGCACCCTTTATTTATTATAATTTGCTTCAAAACCCAAATCAAAAAATCAAAGCAGGTTTAGTTACGGTAATAGAAAGAGATTTTTATGAAAAAGAATTGAAGGCAATTTACAAATTACAAGAGAAATTTCACCCCGAATTAAAAAATAGAGAATTATATAAGCAAGCAATTGAATTATTGTATCCAAATAACAAAACTCACAGAGGCACTTTGGCTAATTTAGATTTTAAGGATTTGATAGGTACAGATATTTTATTCTACCAACGGGATTTAAAATCAAAAAAATCATTAATAGCTGATTGTGAATACGAAACGCGCACCTACTTTAAAGCAGGAGTGGAATGTAAACAAGCATTAAAAGCCATTCATGCAGCAAATCCATTGTATCAGGAGTTTCGGTTGTGGCAATTTATAAAAAGTTTGAAAATCATCAAACGTGAAGACGTTGTAAGTGACGAGATTTTACTTAATCAAGATGTTAGCGGAATACTTCTAACACTTGATATAAAAGAAAAAATATTTGAATTTCTGAACAACAAAAAAGAAATTACTCAAATACAATTATTAAAGAAATTATCTGAACTGCATAACGACAAGACCATTTCTTTTAATAATTACAAATGGAATTATCCGCAATACGATGATGAAGAAAAGAAAAACGAACATAAAATTGTTTGTAATCCAACAAGATACGAATTTATTCTGCGCACAAAGAAAATAAAGAACTTTGATTGGAAAACATTTCTAAATACTGAGAATGAATATTTATTGTGGCATTTTTTCTATTCTGTAAAAAAGAAGAATGAATTTTTATCAGGATTAAATTCACTGGTTGAAAAATTATTGAAAAGAGCAGAATTGCCAGAAGATTACAAAAATGATTTGGTAAAAAGTTTTAGTACATTTAGCGGTTATAAAAACGACTACGGGACATATTCTGAAAAAGCAATCAAAAAATTGTTACCATTTTTGCGATTAGGAAAATATTGGAAACAAGAAGATGTTGAAAATATATTAGCCAATCGTCCTTCTGATGTGTCAGAGAGATTCGAAAAAGTTCTGGATAACGTGATTGAAAAAGAAGGAATCAATGGCGAAATAACAGATTTTCAAGGATTGTGGCTTTCAAGTGCTTGTTATTTGGTATATGGCAGACATTCGGAAGTTGGTGATGTGAAATTTTGGACTTCGCCATATGATATAGAAAATTTTATTAGAAATGAGTTTAGACAACACTCCCTCAATAATCCGGTAGTTGAAAAAGTTTTGATAGAAACTTTGCAGGTTGTAAAAGATATTTGGATATATTACGGAGAAAAAGATGGAATAGATGAGAACGGCAAATCTATTTACAAGAAACTTTTCGACCGTATTCATATTGAATTGGGGCGAGAAATGAAGAAAAATAATAAACAAAAACAAAATGAAGATAGAAAAAACAGTGAAAATAGAAAAGCCAATGAAAGAATTATAGAATTGCTAAAAGAATTAAAAAAAGAATACGGCATAGTTCAAGAAAAATCTCCATTTCAGCAGGTAAAGTTAAAAATTCTGGAAGAAGGGTTGTTGTCGTCTATAGAATATGATAAAGATAACGTTTCTTATGAACTCTTTGATTCTCAAGGAAAAATAACTAAAAAAGAAATCAAAGAACTTGTCAATAAAGATATTACAAAAGTCAGCAAAGGTGAACTCGAACGGTATAAACTTTGGCTTGACCAACGCTACCAATCGCCCTATACAGGCAAAATAATCAGCCTTTCCGATTTGTTCGATAGAACAAAATATGAAATTGAACATATTTTTCCACAAGAGCGTGTTACATTAAACTCGCTTAACAATAAAGTGATTTGTGAAACAGAAGTCAATAAAGATAAGAAGGCAGACACTGGGTATGGATATATTTTGAGAGCAAAAGAAAAAGAAATCTTTTGTGTTGCTCACGGTAAAAAAGTTCACATACAAAGTGTTGAATCTTATGAAAAATTAGTAAAGGCTAATTTTACAGGAGAAAAAAGAGAAATACTTTTAAGCAAAGATATTCCCGACGAATTTACAAACAGTCTAAAAGTCAATATGCAATACATATCCAAAATGGCTGTGAAATTATTGAGCAATATTGTTCGCGAAAAAGATGAAGATACTTATCGTTCTAAAAACGTATTAGCAACAAATGGAACGATTACCTCAACATTGAAAAAACATTGGCAACTGAATGAAATGTGGAATGAGTTGATGTCACCCCGCTATAAAAGAATGAATGAATTAACTAAATCAATCTTATTTGGTGATACTCGGCTAATCGATGGGCATGAAGTGTTTGTAAATGATAATCAAATTCCACAACAAATAAATAAAAATTTCGACCCCAAACGCATAGACCACAGACACCATGCGTTAGATGCTTTAATTATTGCACTGACTACCGAAAACCATGTAAATTATCTGAACAATATTTCTTCGCAAGAAAATGGTGAGGATAAACTAAAAACGAGAAAAGCAATAAAGTATCAATTAACAAATACTCGCAAAGGACAAAATGAAGAAAAAGAATGGTATTTTTTACCGCCTGCACAATTAAGAACAAAAGAGAGTATTATAAACTATGATTACCAATACAAGAGTACAAACGGAAATGTTTTTAAAGATATTGCAAAAGTGGCATTAGAAGATACTATTGCCAGTTTCAAACAAAAAAACAGGATTATTCGTCAACGTTGGAATAAATATTCCACTTATGAAGATGGGAAACTTGTTGCTAAGGAACAAGATGAATTAAAAGAAAAAGGGAAGTTTAGTATTAGACAATCGTTGCACAAGAGTACTTTTTACGGAAAAGTAAAACTTGCATATAAAACATTAAATATCTCATTGAACAGAGCTATTTCTGAAGATTATGATATTGTTGATAGTTCGTTGTGCGAGCATATTAAAGACATGAAGAAAAAAATGTCTAAAAATGAGATTATTACTCAATTATCAGTTAATTATCCAACTGTAAAAGTGTATGATAAGTTTGTTTCTACAAGGTATGGCTGTGAATTGGAAAGTTTGGCGGCTGTTTCTTCCAATAAGATTATTTCTACTATTGAAAGCATTACAGACACAGGTATTCAAGAAATATTAAAAAACCATTTGAAAAATTACGATTTTGACCCACAAACGGCATTTTCTTACGATGGAATAAAAACGTTAAATGAAGCCATAATCAAACCAAAACATGGTTTAACAAAAAAGGGGAAGCCTCATAAGCCTATTTATAAAGTGAGGATGGCAGATGCGATGGGAACAAAATTCTCAGTTTCTGAAAATGGACAAAAAAGTACAAAATATGTCGTAACAGATGCTGGAAGTAATGCCTTTTGTGGTATTTATAAAAACAAAAAAGATAGCGAAAGAAAATTTTATATTCCCGCATTAAAAGAAATATTGAATAATTTGAAAAATGGTGAAAATCCTTGTCCTGGAAGCCATCCTGACTTTCCTGAATATTATTGGTCTTTTAATTTATGTGCTAATGATTTAGTTTATCTTCCAACTCAAGATGAAATAGAGAATAATATTCCTATTAACATTGACAGTATTGATAAAAGTAGGATATATAAATTTACAGATGGCAGTGGAACTACATTGAATTTTGTTCCTGTAAATACTGCTTCACTACTTTATGGGCTTTCCAAAAAAGATGCGGAAAAATTGAAAAAAGAGCATTCATTGGAATATGAAGATATATTGCAAAATGAATTTGGGTTAGGTAGTCCTCAATCGAAAAATCAAAACTCAATAGATGGTATACAGATTAAAAAATACTGTATTAAACTCAATATTGATCGTTTAGGAAATATTAAATCATTACTATGATCAAAAAAACACTTTATTTCGGTAACCCCACATACCTGAGTATGCGTAACAACCAGTTGGTAGTGAAACTGCCAGAGGTTGAGAAAAACGATACTTTACCCGAAAAATTCAAAAAGGATAGCGAAATGACTTTTCCTATTGAGGATTTGGGTGTCGTTGTCCTCGATCATAAACAAATCACCTTGACACATGGACTGATAGAGATGCTACTGGAAAATAATACCGCTCTTATCACTTGCAATAGTAACCGTATGCCGGTCGGTTTGATGCTTCCGCTATGTGGAAATAAAACACAGACAGAAAAATTCAATGCGCAGATTCAGGCTACCGATCCGTTGAAAAAGAATCTTTGGCAGCAAACCATCAAAGCTAAAATAAAGAATCAGACGGCTGTTTTGCAGAAATTCCGTTCTTGCAATGTTCGCAACATGGAGTATTGGGCAAGTGATGTAAAAAGCGGTGATCCTGATAATTACGAAGCCAGAGCCGCAGCCTATTACTGGAAAGAAGCTTTTCCAAAAATAGATGGTTTTGTTAGAGGCAGGGAGGAATCTCCTCCCAACAACCTGTTGAATTACGGATATGCCATTCTCCGGGCTGTTGTGGCACGTTCATTGGTTTCAAGCGGATTGTTGCCTACATTAGGAATATATCATCATAATCGTTACAATGCCTATTGTTTGGCAGACGATATTATGGAACCTTATCGTCCTTTTGTTGATGCGATTGTACTGTCTATTGTCGATAATGGGGAAAACTTTGAAGATTTATCACAGACCATAAAAACGCAGTTATTGCAAATACCAGCTATCGATGTAATGATTAATGGCAGGAAAAGTCCTTTGATGGTCGCGGTCAGCCAGACCACATCTTCATTGGCACAATGTTTTGAAGGTAAATTGCGGAAAATAAAATATCCTGAATTTGTATTGTAACGTTATGTTATGCAACAGGACAGATTAAATCAATACCGGGTTATGTGGGTTTTAGTATTGTTCGATCTTCCTACCGAAACAAAAAAAGACCGGAAGGTATATGCTGATTTCCGTAAAAATCTGCAAAAGGATGGATTTACGATGTTTCAGTTTTCAATTTATCTCCGTCATTGCATGAGTATGGAAAACGCGAATGTTCATATCAAGCGGGTTAAGAGATTTTTACCGGAAAAAGGACATGTGGGAATCATCTGTATAACGGACAAACAATTCGGGATGATGGAGTTATTTTATGGAAAAAGTGTAGAGGCCAAGAAAACGGAAGGGCAACAACTGGAACTCTTTTAAAAATAAAAAATCCCGATTTTAGTCGGGATTTTTATTTGAAATACATCATTTTTTGAAATCCTAATGAATTGTGATAGTCGCTGAAATACAGCAAATTATACGCACCTATACTGTATTTCAAGGAACTAAGATACAAAATTGAAAGCTTATCACAACGGGGAAGGAACAAACAAATTAGAACGTTTAACTGTATTTCAAGGAACTAAGATACAAAATTGAAAGCTTATCACAACCTATCTATTAATAATGTATAAATTTCTTTTACTGTATTTCAAGGAACTAAGATACAAAATTGAAAGCTTATCACAACCGACATCCTGTTTACCCCAATTTCCACTAAACTGTATTTCAAGGAACTAAGATACAAAATTGAAAGCTTATCACAACATTAATCCAACAAATGCAACCCACTTCTCTACTGTATTTCAAGGAACTAAGATACAAAATTGAAAGCTTATCACAACCATCAGCTTTAGACTCATAAATGTTACCTGACTGTATTTCAAGGAACTAAGATACAAAATTGAAAGCTTATCACAACACATCCCACGCTGCTATTTGTTCTGTTACCACTGTATTTCAAGGAACTAAGATACAAAATTGAAAGCTTATCACAACCCTTAAACACTCGGTAACGCTCGTTATCTAACTGTATTTCAAGGAACTAAGATACAAAATTGAAAGCTTATCACAACGGCCAGGCATACGGCGAAATATTGGGGATTACTGTATTTCAAGGAACTAAGATACAAAATTGAAAGCTTATCACAACATACTCATGGCAATAGTATTTCGCACGTCCACTGTATTTCAAGGAACTAAGATACAAAATTGAAAGCTTATCACAACACACGGTCGGTTGGGAACAATCGTTTGACCACTGTATTTCAAGTAACTAAGATACAAAATTGAAAGCTTATCACAACTCGAACGTAAAACAGTACCAAACAAACGATACTGTATTTCAAGGAACTAAGATACAAAATTGAAAGCTTATCACAACTCCTTAAACATTCGGTAACGCTCGTTATCTACTGTATTTCAAGGAACTAAGATACAAAATTGAAAGCTTATCACAACGTAACTTTAACAATATCACTCATTCGGATACTGTATTTCAAGGAACTAAGATACAAAATTGAAAGCTTATCACAACCGGTTGCG
>JAITTF010000354.1 GCA_031287215.1 Bacteroidales bacterium | reverse complement strand
CAGGGCAAACGCATATAAAATTAACTTTTTTTTAAAAATTCATATTTTTATACGGAATGTAATCTAAAAATGTTTTTTTATTTATCTAACAAAATAGAGTACAATACTACTATTCTTCATCATTCATAAAATGTTGCAATAGATATTTGCATTAAAACAGTTCAATCATCAATGATGAGCAAATGATTTTTACGTAATATGCGTTTGCCTTAGGTCAAGGCTTGGTTAATTCTGTACCATTACGCCCCATCCAAAATATGCAGCACCTCATTTCCTTTGCCGTTATGAGACCGATTGCGGTAATTGCTAAGGTAAATAATCAATACATTATCCGAAGGTCGATATATAAACAGGTTGTGAAACCCGCGCCATAAGCCACCATGGTAAATCAATTTTCCATAGTGAGCATTTTCCTCTATGTGTAATCCATAGCCATAAATCTCGCGAGCTACGGCTTTCCCTTTGATGTAATTTTCTTTGACGGTAGCTTTTTCCACCCAAAAAGCGGGTATTATATTTTTTAGATCAAAGAAGGCTATTTTCCATTTGTATAAATCATCCGGATTGGAATAGAGTCCTTTATCCCCGATGACCCCATTTTGATAAAAATCGGGAGCTAATTCTTCTCGGGATCTCAAATGCCCTTTCGCTACGCTATGTTTTTTATTATCCTCTAATTCAGTGATGTACAATGTATTTGTAAGTCCGGCAGGGATAAAAATATTTTGTCGCATATATTCTTCAAAAGTCATATTTGACACTTGGGCAACGATTGAAGCCAGCAAAGCGTAATTAGTATTACAATAGGCAAAATTGGTGCCCGGCAAGAAGTCAACAGGCGGTTTTTGAGCGATCAGCAGTTCTATCAGCTCAGCATTAGACATCCATTGGTTGACATCCGACCATTTTTCAGGAAAATCTATATAGTCGGGTATGCCGGAAGTATGAGAAAGTAGTTGGTGTATGGTAACTTGAGGGTAAGGAATTTTAGGAAAAAAGACGGCTAAGGTGTCTTTTAAGGTTATTTTCTTTTCGCTGACTAATTTCAGGACAGCAGCGGCAGTAAATTGTTTGGCAATTGAAGCCAAATCGAAAAGCGTTTCTCGTTGCAATTGGTTCTCTTTTTTCTTTCTGCCCCTATTCATCTCCTCTTTAGTCCACGTTTCATAGCCTTTTTTATGGTCGTAAAAACGAATTACCCCTTTTGTTTTTCTAATCACAAAAGTATCATTGATAACAATTAAGGCAGAGCCGTTCATCTCCTTAAAAAGGTCATCCATAAATAATTTTAAATCATTGATTTTTGATTGATTATTCTTAATATCGAAGAGTGAATCAATTTCACGGATTGATAATTTCTCGATACTGTTTTTTGCCGTTTTTTTTTCAACCCCTTTTGTTTGACCCAAAAGTAGAGAGCAGCTGCATATAGAAAAGAATAATAAGAAAAACCTTAAGTATTTCATTGGTTATTAATAGATTCAATATAGTCCAACAGTTCTGTTTTACCTAAAGCGGTATTCGCGGAAGTAATAAAATGAGGAGGTAGCTCTTCCCAAGACTCTAAAAGTTTGTTGAGAAAAGCACTGACATTATCGGCAAGTTTTTGTTTTGAGACTTTATCACTTTTAGTAAATACAATGGCGTAAGGGATACCTATTTTACCAAGATTATCAATAAAATCTATATCATTTTTCTGTGGTTCTAATCGGGCATCAATCAAGACAAAAAGTAGTTTCAGGTTGGGGCGATTGATCAAATAATTTTCGATCATGGTAATCCAATTATCTCTCATAGTTTTAGAGATAGTAGCATACCCATAACCGGGGAGATCTACTAAATAACATTCATCATTAGCTAAAAAATGGTTAATAGTCTGAGTTTTACCGGGTTTAGAAGATGTTTTTGCCAATGATTTTTTATTAGCAATCATATTTACTAAAGACGATTTACCTACGTTAGACCTGCCAATGAAAGCATATTCCGGGAGTTGACTTTCTGGACATTTGTGCCAATCATCGGTACTTTGAACGAAATTGATGCTTTTAATTTTCATAATTATCATTTTTGCCCCCATAGTTGATGAAGGCTGATTCATTTTGACTGCAAAGATAAACAATTATTTTTAATAATGATAAACAATTGGATAACTTTTTTCGTTATTTTTTTAGTATTATAATACTCCCCAAAAATCGAACAAGTTTTAGATTAAAAATAAAGTGATACTTTTGTACAATTAAAGAAGACTAACCACCTAAAGAGCAATCATTATTTTTGTGGTTGATAAGAATCAACGTGTCGCGCTACTTTTTTTTCATAGATATCCTTAATTTTAATAAGGATAGAGATCTCTTCAACGGGACCAAATTCGGGATTAGGAGTAATTCCAAAACATTGGATTGTGGGTGAAAGAGACATATATGTTTTAATCAATGGAGGAATATGTTCGTCCAAACTAAGGATTTCACGATTTAATTTTTTGAAGGCTTCCTTAAACTCCTCTTCAGAAGTAAATTTTTTATAGATAGTAACGGGAATCCTATTGTCTATAGAAGGGTGAATAGGATGAAGCAGAGCAGAATCGCCTTTATAATGAGTCTCTAAGAAGTCTAAAATCAGATTTCTTGCAGTTCTATTATAATTATTGTATAGCGTCATTCTACCGGCAAAATATTCTATTTGAGGATAGTTTACAATTAAAGCACCTAATCCGTCCCAAATATTATCAAGTGCAAAAAGGCTCTCTCTTTTGTTGTTTCCTGCTTGGTAATTAGGTTGTACAAAACTTCTGCCTAATTCAATACATTTAGGCCAGATGGTTTTGACAAATTCATCCGAAAAACGGAAAAGATGAGAAAGTGGGGTGTCAGGGTTGCCATTTGATTCAATAGTAGCCTGATAACCAAGACAGTATCTATAAGAGCTAATGATTTCCTCTTTTTCGTTATTCCAAACGATCAATTGCTTGAAAAGATTTTTTTTCTTATCATAATCATCAATATCTACTTCTGCGCCGGTACCACCACCTGCCGAACGGAAGGTGAGTTCGCGAAGGCGTCCCAATTCCAACATCGTATTAGGTGCACTTTCGGCATCAAATACATAAATAGAGTTGTTTAAAGCATGTGTATAACGTAAAAACTTTTCAGGGGTAAGTTCTTTTTTAATTAACTCCTTATTGACCGGTTTAATTATATTTGTCATGTTTTTTAGATATTATCTTTAAGTTGATAAACTTGCTCTTTTAGCCATTGTGCCCACTCTTTTTCGTTTTTTGAAGAGTCAAAAAACGAACACGATATAGGAGTGCCAAAGATAATAAAAATTTCTTTACCATATTGTCTAAACGTCTCATCGGGCAAAAAAAACATCTCAATATTGGTTTTAATCCCTAATCTTTTTCTCCAGTTGGCAATTCTATAAAAGCGGTTGGTATTTTGACCGCCAAAATAGACCGGCACAATATCCCTTTGATACTCTTTGGCTTTGCTGATGATGGTTTTTTTCCACTCTAAATCCTTAATGACTCCCTTTTGTTTGCGCGAACAGATGCCGGCAGGAAAATAGAGTACTGCATCCTCAGAGGCAAAAACATCATTAAGTTCTTTGACTACATTTTGATTGTGTCGTCCAAATTTATTGATCGGGACAAAAATATCTTGCATCGGATAGAGTTGCATAAGCAGGTCATTAACAGGGAATTTGATGTCTTTCCGGTATTGACCAATAACACTAATCAGTGCGATGCCATCAGGACCTCCCAAAGGGTGATTACTGGCTACCAAACAACGCCCCGCTTTAGGAATATTCTCTTCTCCTATTACTTTTACGGTAAGGTTTAAACGTTTAATAACATTGTTGGAAAATTCTAACCCTGTAGAATTATGGTTGATTTCCATAAACTCATTGACCTCATCCTGATGAATGATCCGTTCTATCCACCGAATGACAAAATGGGGGATCTTCCGATGTAATTTGGGGTTTTTATCTTTAAATAAATTATCAACACTAATAAACATATTAATCTTTATTATTAAATAAAATCACAAACATCTTTTATTCAAAGACTCATAGTGATCCAATTGTCATTAAAAAACACTCCAAGTTTGAAAGAGTTATAAATTCTTAGTTTTTAAAACTTTAATCATATCTTCGGTCATCGAAGCCAGATTAAATTTAGGGTTCCAGTTCCACTCTTTTCTTGCGCAAGAGTCGTCCATAGCTTCTGGCCATGAATCGGCGATAGCTTGTCGCACTTCATCAATTTCGTATGACATGGTAAAGTTAGGAATGTGTTTTTTGATTTCAGCATAAATCAACTCAGGGTCAAAACTCATAGAAGCAATGTTGAACGAGTTTCTATGAATCAATTTTGATGGGTCAGCTTCCATCAATTGAACGATAGCATCTAATGCATCCGGCATGTACATCATGTCTAAGAAGGTACCTGCTTTGAGCGGACAGGTAAATTTACCTTCTTTAATCGCTGCATAGTAAATATCTACTGCATAATCGGTGGTACCTCCACCTGGGAGGGTAACGTTGGAAATAATACCCGGATAACGAACCGAACGGGCATCAACGCCAAATTTCTTAAAATAGTAGTCGCTCAACAGCTCACCGGTAACTTTAGTAACACCATAAATAGTTTTAGGTCTTTGGATCGTATCCTGTGGCGTATTCACATGTGGGGTATCAGGACCAAAAGCACCTATAGAACTTGGCGTAAAAATTGCGGTATTAAATTCTCTGGCAACCTCAAGACAGTTGAGCAACGCACCTACTCCCACATTCCATCCCAACATAGGGTTAGCTTCAGCCTTAGCTGAGAGCACAGCGGCAAGATTAAAAATAGTATCAATATTGTATTTTTGAACTACATTTGCAATATCTTGAGCGTTAGTAGCATCAATTTTACAAGAAATGCCCTCAGCAGACAGCGATGGGCTTAAAGGAAAAACGCAATCACTGGCAATGACATTATCAACGCCATAAATATTACGTAAAAAAGGGGTCAATTCAGAGCCAATTTGACCACTTGCTCCTATGATTAATATTTTTTTCATTTTACGATTGATTTTGAATTACAAAAATTTAAACAGTGCAAAAGTACTAAAAAAAAAAGTAAAATAATTACTATAGTAACAAAAAAAGCATAATTTATTTTTTTTTCCAAAATTTCATTATATTTAATTATCTTTGCAGGTTGAAAATTATTATAAATATGCTTGAATATAATACAGGAAGAAACCACCTCATTATCAAAGAATATGGTAGAAATGTCCAAAAAATGACGGATCAATGTATGGCTATTGAGGACTATCAGGAAAGAACTACCGCGGCAAGAGCCATCATCAAAGTGATGTCTCAGATTAATCCAGAAAATAAAGATTTAACGAACCCTAATGCACTGAAAGATAGTGACGATTATTGGCACAAATTGTGGGATCATCTGTTTATGATTTCTGATTATCAATTGGATGTGGATGCCCCTTTCCCGAAACCAATACCTGAAACTCAAAGATTTGTCCCCTCTTCTCATGCCTATCGTAAATCTAAAATAAAATATAGAACTTATGGCAGAAATTTGGAGACTATTATCCAAAAATCAGCAGCTCTTTCGGATGAAGAGCGGGCGGAAATCAGCAAATCTATTGCTAATAACCTGAAAAGACTTTATCTTACTTACAATCGCGATTCGGTAGATGATGCTCTGATTTCTACGCAATTGTCTGAAATGTCTGACGGCAAGCTATACCTTCCGGACGAATTTTCTATGGAATCTACTAAAAATATCCTTCAACAGCACCAAATCCAACTCAGTCAAGCTGCTGCTGCTGCAAAAAATAGGATGAAAAGCAAAAATAAAAATAAAAATAAAAATAAAAATAAGAAGCAATTAAAACCTCAATAAGTATGAATTTTATTGATATTTCGCATATTCATAAACAGTTTGCTAATCATCATGCTTTAAAAGATGTCTCTTTTAGTATAGAAAAAGGGGTCGTTTTTGGATTGTTAGGTCCTAATGGCGCCGGGAAAACAACACTGATTCGCATTCTCAATCAAATTACTGCTCCCGATAGCGGAGAGGTTTTGTTTGAAGGAAGACCCTTACAACGTTCCGATATTCAACGAATTGGATACCTCCCTGAAGAAAGAGGACTCTATAAAAAAATGGAAGTTGGGGAACAAGCACTCTATTTGGCTCAACTTAAAGGACTGGAGAAAGCTGATGCCGAACAAAAATTGCACTATTGGTTCAATAAATTTGACATCAACAACTGGTGGAACCGCAAAGTGGAAGAGCTTTCTAAAGGTATGCAACAAAAAATACAGTTTATTACTACCATCATTCACGAACCTGAATTTCTAATTTTCGATGAACCCTTTAGCGGTTTTGACCCCATAAATACAAATCTTCTTAAAGATGAGATACTTGAGTTGAAACAACGGGGTACTACCATCATTCTTTCTACACACAATATGGCATCTGTAGAAGAGATTTGTGATAGAATAGTATTGATCGATAATGGTCGTAATATTCTGGAAGGTAATATTTTGGATATAAAAAAACAATTTAAAGATAATATTTTTGAATTGGAAATTGAGGATAGTGCTGATACTTTCGGTTCACAACACCCTGCAGGGATAACTATTTTATCTCAAAAACGCCAACATACGCACCTTCACTGCACCATTAAACTTCAAGATTCATTGACCATTAAAGAGTTTTTGCATTACTGTATCGAAAAATACGAGCTGCACTCTTTTAAAGAGATTTTACCCTCAATGAATGATATTTTTATTAATCAGGTAAAAAACAATACTTTTGAAGACCATGAATAAAACGGCATTAATCATATCAAGGGAATATTTAACCCGTGTAAAGAAAAAATCTTTCATCATCATGACCATTTTAGGTCCCCTGCTGATGGCAGCTCTGATCCTCATCCCTACTTATGTGGCTCAAAAAACCGAAAAAGAGATGAAAGTGTTGGTTGTGGACGATAATGAATTTTTTATCAATAGTTTCCATGATAGTAGTAAAACTACCTTTTCCTATCGATCAGGCAATATCACCGACATAAAACAAGAGGCTCTTATTGACGGAAATTTTGATGCCGTATTACACATTCTGAAGAGTACAGCTACCTTAAAAGCCAATATTTTTTACAAAGAAGATCCTCCTATTTCGTTTAAATCCACTATAGAAGATCAGATAGATAAGATGTTGTTTGATAAATTATTACAAGATACTTTCGATATTGATCCTGTTAAATTCGAGGTGTTTAAAAATACGGCTCGTTCTAATATTGTGATGATTCAAACCGATGAACAGGGCAATGAAAAAGAAAATATGTCGAATATAAATCGCATGGTAGGTATGATTGCCGGCATCTTGATTTACATGTTTATCTTTATGTTTGCTTCGATGGTTTTACGCGGCGTTTTGGAAGAAAAATCAAGTCGTATTGTAGAGGTGTTACTCTCTTCAGTAAAACCAATGGAGTTGATGATGGGTAAAATCATTGGGGTCGCTATGGTAGGATTAACCCAGTTTGTAGCGTGGATAGTACTCACAGTAGCCATTGTTTTCGGGTTTAGTGCAGCAACTCCTTCCCTATTCAACAACGCAGATTCGGCAGCGATCACAGAGCAGATGACCACTTCCAACCAGATGATGACCTCCACGACAGACCTATCAGCATTAAGTAATAATGACGACATGACACAAATGTTATCGGTATTTGCCAACATCAATTTTACGGAAATTATTCTCTGTTTTTTGTTCTATTTTTTATTCGGTTATTTACTCTATTCGGCATTATATGCAGGTATAGGCAGTGCTGTGGACAACGAAACAGACTCCAATCAATTTATCTTACCGGTATCCATACCGTTGCTTATTGTGATGATGCTCAGTTTCACGATTGCCAATTCTCCTAATGCGGCACTGGCGCGATGGTTGTCCTTTATCCCGTTTACCTCGCCGGTAGCGATGCTAATTCGCTTACCATCAGGTGTTTCACTTTGGGAATTATTATTGTCGATGGCATTGTTAATCTTGACTTTTATCTGCTGTGTATGGATAGCCGCCAAGATTTATCGTACCGGCATTCTAATGTATGGCAAAAAAGTTACCTATAAAGAGCTGTTTAAATGGTTAAAATATTAATATAAAAAGTTGTCTTATAAAAAAATCCTTCTTCTAATCCAAAAGTATATGACAATACAAAATTATTTTGACCTTTTTCCTGCACATTTTAACAATGATCAAAAAGCTAAAGCACAAACCCTGATTTATAAATTATTAGCACTTGAAGCACATCGTTTTTATGGTGGTAAAATGCAAACAATACCTAAAGCACCCATTTATGGATTAGATTGGTTTAACGTTTGGTACACCCCCGGTGTATCGGCAGTTTCTACTCAAATTAGGGATCATCACGATAGTTCGTTTGGATTAAGCAATCGTTCCAACTTAGTTGCCGTAGTCAGCGACAGCACACGAGTTTTGGGAGATGGGGATTGTACTCCGAGTGGTGGTTTAGGTGTTATGGAAGGTAAAGCTATGTTGATGAAATATCTTGGAGGTGTGGACGCTGTAGCGTTGTGTATAGATAGTAAAAATAGAGAGGGTAAACCTGATGCCGACAATATTATTTCATTCGTTAAAATGGTACAGCCGGGTTTTGGAGCTATAAATTTAGAAGATATTTCTCAACCCAACTGCTTTAAAGTCTTAGATATACTACGAGAAGAATGTAATATCCCTGTTTGGCATGATGATGCGCAAGGTACAGCTTGTGTAACTTTAGCAGGAGTTATCAATGCTTTGAAAATTGTAGGAAAAGAATTGTCTCAAATTAAAACAGTACTATTTGGTGCCGGTGCAGCTAATACCAGCATTGCAAAATTGATGATCGCTGATGGTGCTAACCCTGAAAAGATGATTCTTTTCGATGAAATAGGCACTCTTCAAAACCAACGAGAAGATTATCAGCTCAACCCACTGTTCTACCGCCAATGGGAATTATGTCAAAAGACTAATCTGCAAACCATTACTACTCATGAAGAGGCTTTTAGAGGGGCCGATTTGGTGATTGCACTCTCTAAACCGGGTCCAGACACCATTAAACCGGAATGGATACAATTGATGAACGATAAAGCTATCGTTTTTGCTTGCGCAAATCCTGTCCCTGAAATCTATCCGCATGTGGCTATTGAAGCAGGTGCTTACATAGTCGCAACAGGTAGGGGCGACTTCCCTAATCAGGTTAACAACTCTATCTGTTTCCCTTCAATTCTAAAAGGAACTCTATTAGTCTCTGCTTCTAAAATTACAGATAATATGGCCATTAGAGGAGCACATGCTATTGCAGAATTTGCTCAAAAAAGAGGCATTTCACAATATAATATTATTCCTAACATGTTGGAAAAAAACCTCTTCCCATACGTAGCTGCTGAAGTCGCTATACAAGCAATTGAAGATGGTGTTGCCCGTAAATTCATGACTAAAGACCAAGTCTTCATGCAAACAGCTCAAGATATTGAAACAACCCATCAAATTATTGAGCTCTTTCAAAACAACAACATTATAGATCAATTCCCTGAAGATAAAATCATTGAAATCATTAAGCAAGTCATTTCAATCATTGATAACGCATAAACAGATTAACTTCCCTATTCATAATATGCCCCTTAAAAAATTATCTTACCCCTACACTCTTCAAAATAGTTTTTCGTTTTCCTGAGAGATTCCAACATTCTACTTTTACCACATAAAGGTCGGGAGATACTAATCCTCCGGCTTCAGTATTGCCATCCCAACGAACAATGGATTGTGACCCGCAATAAGTATTGTTGGTAATTTTCTTGACGAGATAACCATCTCTATTGTAAATTGTTATTGATATCCTGTTGTCCTCTCCTTTGAGGGTACATACAATTTGGCAATAATCATCAAATCCGTCCCCATCGGGAGAGAAAATGTCAGGTTGGACGGAAACTACCCTATCATCATCCAATTCAATCTCTTGATACTGAGAATTGAGATACCCAGGTGTCCCAAAACCTGATAAGGCAGAGGCTGATTTCCAACTGTTTTGATCTTCACTGTCGGCAGTAAAATTGATTTTTTCTAAGGAAACCCCTTTGGTAGAGGTCAATAGTTCATAATGATAATGGCTTGCATAACTTAGTTTATCTATGATATTCAATGATATATCGGTAATAAACAAGAGGTCGGCTTGTTTTCCGAAATTGATAAGGTGTTCAGTTCTCAATAATCTTTCAGGGTACGGAACAAAATATTCTTCTAAGGTAGTCTTTTTATTTTTACATAAAACTACGTACTGTTTGGGCAAAATTTGACAGCCTGTAGGATCAGCAATTACCCATTTTTCGGGCAAATCATTGCCTCCTTCCCCAATTTTAATGTTTTTTAAATCTATAATCTTATCTGAGAAATTGTATAATTCGATGTAAGTACTATTGATAGCACTCACAGGATTGGTCATTATTTCATTGATAATCAAATCACGAGGAGTAATATGAGGATTATCCAAACCAAATTGAATAGAAGATGCTCTTTGTACCGGTAAACCAAAACAATCACAAAGGTCATTTTTAATTGTTAAAGTGTAAAGTTTATCCGGGAGTAAGGGCGTTTTGGTTGAAATTTGTAAAGTTTTACCATCAGGGAAAAGCCACATCGCCGTATCAATACTAATACCTCTATCAATAGTAATGTAATCGTTCCAATCATGGGGAGTAGTAAGCATCGTTTCGTCAAACATAAGAAGAATAGTTTGTGCATCAGGGACACTTATTTTTACCATCAAGGGCGGTTTTACGTCAGGATTGTCTTTCGTTACAGAATTTTTCTTTCCCGGAGTACCTCCTTCTGGAGCAATAGAAGAAGACCAATTTTCCTCCTCTTCGCAAGGGTTACTGCTGTCTATCATCTCCAACGACCATCCACCTCCTCTTTTAGCTGCCTCCTGATGCCACATTTCTGAAAAATTGACAGAATGAATAATCTCATTATCAACATTATACAACGAAATCCTTTGTCCTGAATTGGTAATAGACATCGAAGAAATGGCATAAACATTAGGGAAATGGTTATATAAAACTTCATTTGTTTTGCCCACAATTAATGCAAAGCTATCGGCAGGAATTGTTATATTAGGCAGTGCCCAATGGTGAGAACCTACCTCTAATTTATAATTGGTAAGTTCTATAGGCACAGCCTTGCAATTTTTCAATTCAATATATTCAGCATCAGGAAGCATCACTACAGGATCAGGTTTAGCCATAATTTCATGAATAACAACATCATGCCGTTTGATTTTGTAAAAAATGATTTCTGAATAATAATC
>JAITTF010000345.1 GCA_031287215.1 Bacteroidales bacterium | reverse complement strand
TAATGGACAAAAAACGTACTTCTATAAAACTGTTTAACGATTTGTTGTAAATATGTTTTGTCGGAATTGCCATATTCCATTTTGCATAAAAATCGACAATAAATTTCTTCCTAAATTTTCTATCTTCTGTTGTGTTGCCTAACGCAATACCTTTTTTATCGAACTCCATAGTTTTTCTTTTTTGGCAAAATTACAACTTTATTGTCAAACGGCAAAACCTATAAAACTTTCCCCGCGTTCTGTCGTCCGTCACGTCTGCTGAAATACCGCAGGCGGTGTCGTCCGTGTACTGAAAATTTGCAAGTTTCCACGACGGTAGCTGGATACTAACGTGTATATGGTTTAACTGCCGTGCAACAAAATCTGCAAATAGGTCGATTTTGTCGCACAAAAATGCCTTCTTCTTGTGTTGTCATTTTTCAAGCAATGCGTTTAATCTTGTTTGATACATTAAATAATATCCTCGCTTATTCGCTTCCGGCAAAAATGAATGTTTTACTAATATTTCAACGACAGGTTGCTTTTCTAAGAAAACGGACAGTAATTTATCTGCTCTGTTTGCGGAAATTCCTATTCTATTCGCTAATTCAAGGAAATCGGTCTTGCCTGCGTGTCCTTTCTTTTTGTACGCTTCGCGTGATTTTTGGCGGCGGTTCGGCAAACTCGAACAAGTTCGGTTTGCATTCACCTTGCACAAAAATTCGTTTTTCTATATTTTATTGTACTCCATAGAATACGTTCGGACAATTGCTTGCGGGCGACAAACCGGCAAAGTCATACGTTACCCACCTGCGAACAGAACGCATTTAGTTGGTGGACGGCGGTGTTTTGTGTTCTGTTCCTCGCGCACTCAATTTGTAAAACGCACTATTTAAAAGTATTACGTCCACAGAAAACTGTCGCACGAGCAAAACTTATTTTTGTATATTGATTTTTCCATGGTAAATTATGTTTATTATGTTTTTTTCTTCATCCATACCAATAATATCTATGTTGATATAGGGAACGGAGGCATCAATCGTCATTTCACCTGTGTAATAAAACCCTAAAGGTTTATCCTTTATATTGATAAAACTTTCATAAACATCATGTATGATTTCTTTTCTTATGATTTTATCAAAAGCATAATATCCATTTAATTGATTGTCGTTAGTAAATAATCTGATGTTAATTTCATCATTTTGTTCCGTTTTGATAAGTAAATTATACTGAAACAAATTTTGATATGCTCCCTCATAACTTAATTCTAACGACTTTGCCTGATAGCTCTTTTGTTTATAATTGATTAAATCTGTGGACAAATCATGAAAATACAAACCCCCTTCATAAGCACCTACGATTGGAAAATATTGGTAGATATTATATCCGCATTGAACATCAATGTGATAATTGTTATTTGATTTTCCTATACCAATCCATCCTTCATTTATATACACACACTCTTTTCTATTTCCATAATACATAAACCAAGATTGTGGATACGGAGCAAAAAAGTATTTAAGTTCTTCAGGATAGTTATAATAATATTTATACAAATCTATTCCTAAAACACTTTCCGAATGAATAGCAAATTGTAAATAATCTTCTTCTTCATTGGTTAAAAACAATTCGTAAACCCTCAT
Source organism: Bacteroidales bacterium (assembly GCA_031287215.1). Classification (GTDB taxonomy): domain Bacteria; phylum Bacteroidota; class Bacteroidia; order Bacteroidales; family WCHB1-69; genus JAGVVH01. The sequence goes on along the minus strand of JAITTF010000345.1, from coordinate 946 downwards.
TTTTTCTTTCTCATCGAAACCTTTGTAAAAAAGAGACCCATTAGTCAGAAGGTATGATTTATCTAAGTATGAAAAAAAACCATTACCTATTGGGATAGAACTGTCGTTTGTCGATTTGTCAATATATTTATAAGTTCCTTCAAAATTTCCTTTGATGACATTTCCGCTCGTAGTATTACAATTTATACGAAAAATAAAATTTCCATTTTGAGTATGAGTTATGACATTATCATATAATTCTATCAGTCCCTCTGATAAGAGGTAGGTATCAGAGCCAATTTTGATGTGACTTTCAGATGAATATTCCATAGATGCAGACCCTAATGTATATGTATATCCATCATATACATTCTTAACAATTGAAAATAATTTTATATAAATCTGTATGCCATTTTTGTTTTTTAAATTTACTTCAAATGTATATAATCCATCTATCTTTCCGTAATTGATAATTTCGCATTCATCCATATTGAATGATTTATCTATAAAAGAAAAACTCTCGTTTACAGGTTGTTCTTCAGTGTCTTTATCATTTTCTTTGCAATTTGCTAAAAAGAAAACTGAAAAGAGAATAACCAACATATATTTTGTTAGTCCTTTGTTTTTGATTTTTCTATTCATATTTTATTTGTTTCTGTATCTCTTTCGAGATGGTTTATAAAATATATTCTTTTCAAGTTGCCAACGCTGCGAAACCGAAGACATTGACAAAATTTTCACAAACAATGGACAGCATAAAGTGGAACGGATTTAATTTTGTTTTCAAAGCCAAAATTTTTCGCAGAAATACGGATTGCATAGTTTGGGGCGTATTTTTTTACATATTCCTGCAAACTTTTTGAACCAACATTGGTGTCCGCCTTCACTTCACAAGGAATTATTCCTTCTTCGGTTCGTAATAGATAATCCACTTCAGCGGTGTTTCCTGAGTTCCAATAGTAAAGTT
>JAITTF010000344.1 GCA_031287215.1 Bacteroidales bacterium | reverse complement strand
ATTTCTCTTTGCCTCTTATATGGAGGACAATCGCTGTCCAATATTAAAAGGGGGTGTTGATTGTTGTTTTCACGCCCTATCGTAAAATATTCGTCACTTAAAGCCATTTTTGGCATCCTTTCTACTGTTTTTATCATATTAAATTTTTTTTAAGTTTTGTCAACCATTTTTTATGTAATTTTTTATATATATTCAACAAATTTTAGCCTATGTCAAGAAATTGTGTAGATAAAAAAACATCACTCAAAATATGCCATTTCCAAAATACTGAAAAAGGATATGATACATCTGTCATTATAGTTAAGTGTTCCTTTGCTTTGTCTTTTTCAGATTGTAAAGAGTCTTTTGACCTTAGTATGCGTCGAAATTCTATAAATTTGCAATAATTTTCAAATAGTTTTTCATGTAATGATTCTTTTGAAATTCCTCGAATACCTGTATTGTCTTCATTATAGCAACGGTCTAACAAAATGAATGTATTTTTGGTTTTGTCTAATGTATCCTGTGCTTCAACAATAACATCATAATTTGGAATACTTGGACATAGGCATTTAATAGTGCGGGATACATCTATCATAGCATTGCTACAATCATGAATTACAAGATTTTTATTGTCAATATGTGTTTCTTTGATACTATTGCATCTGTGACAAGCATAAAAAAGATTGTTCCAATCGTATTTTAATTTATCATCTCCTTTATGTGCAACAAAATGTTCAACAACAGGGTCTCCAACTTCATCTTCACACAAATAGCATTTTCCATAAAACATAGTTTTTAAAGCTCTGATAACTCCTTCTGCTCGATAATCTTTGGAACAGTCCGGTCCCGGTTGTGGACGAGTGACATTAAACATTGCGACCTCCTTCTTCTAATGTTTCCAGTCCTAACAAATAAAATGCTTTAGATTCACTGTCTAATACATCTCCATGCCCTTTGATATAGGTAATTAATTGTTGTAATCTATCTAAATCTTTTTGCTCCGAATTAACTATTTGGGCTATTTCTTTAATAGAATTTTCTAATTTTACCGAAATGGGCTTTACATTCCACAACCCTTTCATAATTGCCGAATAGGTGTAATAAGATAAATCTTCAGTAATTGGTTCGCTATTTGCTAAATCAAAAACAATCGTATCGGTTGCCGACATCAATACAAACGGGGAATGGGTTGTTACAACAAATTGTATTTTAGGAAAAGATTGGGCGAAAAACGGGAATATAAGTCTTTGAAGTGACACATGTAAATGAGAATCTATTTCGTCAATAAAAACAACACCTGTCAAGTCCGTGGGCATTATCTTAAAATATTCGGTGTGCATTATTAATTCTGCATAAATATCAAAAATAGCCCTGTATCCGGCAGAAAGCGTTTGAAAAGTAAATGGTGGTTTGTTGTCCTGACAGATAGAAAACTGAAATTTATCCGAATCATATTCTAATCTAATACGCTCGTTTTCAAAAAGTATTTTCAAATTTTTCTCAAAATTGCCAAACCATTTTTCAATCTCGTCTGCTAATGCTTGGTTTTTATCTTTAGTAATAGCCAATGATTGTCTGCTGGTTAAGTTTACCAAATGTTGTTCAAGTTTGTTGGCGTTTTTCTGAGAAGGATTTTGTTTTTTTGCTTCCTCTTCCTCTAATGAAACTGCTTTGGCTGTTTTTGGTTGTATAATTTCAGACAATCGCTTTTCTTCAAAGAAATGAATTACAGCCTTTCTATCATCATATAAGGACGAAAAGTTGATATTATCCGGAATGACAACTTGTAAACCCCCTTCAATAGCATTTAATTGCGTTTCCAAGTGTTTTATTTGATTTGCTGCGGCGTCAAAAGCAGTAGTTCCCTTTTGTGTTCGGTTAAGTTCGTTTTGCCAAGTTTTTAAATTCTGCTTTATTTGTGGCAAATCAGCACCTTTTTTTTGAGCAATAAGTAAATTCACTTTTTCATAAACCGCTTTCAAAAACGAAGTCTTGCCGGAACCATTAGCACCGGTTACAATCAGGTTTTTTCCTTCCAATTCAATATTAATATTATTGTTTGTATGAGGAATAATGCCTGATATATTTTTAATCCACTTTTCCATGACTATATTTTTTATTTGCAAAAAGTACAACTCACGTCAGCAAGCTGAGCGCGCCAACCTGAATTACCTGTTTTTCTGATTCTTAGCATATTTTCCCTTTTTTAAGAACCTTGCAAAGATAAACATTTTTCGTTATATTCGCAAAAAAACTTTCATTTTTTTCAAATTTTCGCATGTTTTTTGGCACAAGTTTGGCGATAGCGTAAATAATGCGATGTTCGCCCGTACAGGCAAAACACTGTTATTATTAATTTGCTGTTAGTCATAATATTGTTATTGATTTTGTTCATGATTGTAAATTTTAAACGCTTTACTTTTCATCGGCACGGATTGGTTTTTATACGAATCAATCGCCGTTACCCGGGCTATCAGTTTTTTCTTCGGCGGTAAACCGGATAGTTTTACGCTCAACGATGCCGGCATTTGGCTGTTGAGATAAAATTGGGAAAATGTGCGATAAGTAGCCACCACCTTCTGTCCGTCTAAGATTTCAATCAAATAGTGATGTACCAATTCATTGTCGGTCGCTTGCGGGAAAACAACTACGCAGGAACTGTCCGCGGCGTTGCTTACCGTGACTTTTATTTCGGCGTCCCCGGC
>JAITTF010000291.1 GCA_031287215.1 Bacteroidales bacterium | reverse complement strand
CGCAAAAATACAAAAAATGGTTGTACAACTTTCTTTTTTTTATTTATTCCTAAATTCAATTGATTCTCGCATTTTTAGCTCCTTTTGGTTGATAAATCCATAAAATACATTTTTATTGAATGTGCAGCAAAAAAAACATAAATTATTAAAAAAAAGCAAAAACTATTGTTTATGCCAAAACAGCTGCGATCATCTCTTCAACCGTCAACTTTTGTTGTTGTCCGGAGCGCATATCTTTCATGGTAAAGAGATTATCATTTATCTCATCTTCTCCAGCCATAATAACAAACGGGATAGCCTTTGTATTAGCATAATTCATCTGTTTTCCAATTTTGGCGCAATCGGGATATAGTTCACAAGGGATATTATTTTGGCGTAACTTTTTAAGTGCCGGTACCAGATAGGCGACCTCTTTTTCGCCAAAATTAAGAAAAATGGCTTTTACCGGAGAGGAAAGATTATCGGGAAAAAGAGCCAACTCTTCCATCACATCATAGATTCTTTCAACACCAAAAGAGATGCCTACTCCCGACATATTTTTAAGTCCAAAAATGCCGGTTAAATCATCATAACGTCCACCTCCTGAAATGCTCCCCATAGCGGCATCTGTAGCTTTAACCTCAAAAATAGTGCCGGTATAATAAGAGAGTCCCCTTGCTAAAGTGATGTCAAATTCTACCTCAGCGTTAATATCCAACCTATTAACATAATTAAAAACGGTTTCCAACTCTTCCACGCCTTTCAAGCCTGTAGGGATCTGAGCAAAAAGCAATTTCAGTTGTGCTAATTTATCATCATTATTTCCTCCTAAATTAAAAAATGGGTCTAAATGGTCAATAGTATCTTGAGACAAACTTTTTTCCAAGAGTTCTTTCACTACATTTTCCTTACCAATTTTATCTAATTTATCTATAGCGGTACAAATTTCGGTAATATAACTACCTGCACCGACAGCCTCTGCAATGCCGGAGAGTATTTTGCGATTGTTGATCTTAATGACTACATTGACGCCTAATTTTCGATAAACATCATCAGTAATATTCACCAATTCAGCTTCATTGAGCAAGGAATTGGAGCCGATCACGTCAATATCACACTGATAAAACTCTCTATAACGTCCTTTTTGAGGGCGGTCGGCACGCCAAACCGGTTGCATCTGATACCGTTTAAAGGGAAATGAGAGTTCATTTTGATGCATCACTACAAAGCGTGAAAAGGGAACGGTCAGGTCATAACGCAACCCTTTTTCGCAAATTTTACCGGCTAAAAGATTTGAAGGCAACGAAAAGTCCACCTCTTTAGCAAAGTCTCCGGAATTTAATATCTTGAAAATCAAACGGTCTCCCTCTTCTCCATATTTACCCATCAAAGAAGAAAGATTTTCTAATGAAGGGGTTGCAATCGGGTAATAGGCATAATTTTCAAAAATCTCTTGCAATAGGTTAAAAATATAATTACGTTTAGCCATCTCAAGAGGCAAAAAATCACGAGTCCCTTTTGGAATGGACGGTTTTACATTGCTCATACAAGTTTTATTTAGAATAGTTGAAGATTGCTCTCAACTCATTTTATTCAGCTAATACTAAAACACAATTTTCTAATATTTCGGCAATACCACCTTTAATTTCAAAAAACTGTTCGTTGCCCTCTTTTTCAGTTTTAATTTTACCTTCTCGGAGCGTCGCGATCAGAGGTGCATGGTTGTTTAAAATCTCAAACAAACCATCTATGCCGGGGAGCTGTACTAAAGAGACCTCTCCGGTAAAAATAGTTCTTTCAGGTGTAATAATATGAAGTTGCATCATGGGTGTAATCTATGACTGTTGTGTAGCATTGATTTCTAATCTTCCTTTTTCGATAGCCTCTTCAATGGTACCTACAAAACTAAAAGCAGTTTCAGAAAGATAATCTAAATCACCATTTAAAATCATATTAAAGCCTTTAATAGTATCCTCAATAGAGACAAATTTTCCGGGCATGCCGGTAAATTGTTCAGCCACAAAGAAGGGTTGTGAAAGGAATCTTTGTACACGGCGTGCACGAGACACTACTTTACGGTCGTCTTCGGAAAGCTCTTCCATACCCAAAATAGCGATAATATCCTGTAGTTCAGTATATCTTTGCAAACATTCTATCACTCTTTGAGCGGTATTATAGTGCTCTTCGCCTACAATATCTGGCGAAAGGATACGTGAAGTAGAGTCCAAGGGGTCAACAGCTGGATAAATACCTAATTCAGAGATTTTTCTGCTCAAAACGGTAGTAGCATCCAAGTGCGAGAAAGTAGTTGCCGGTGCCGGATCGGTAAGGTCATCAGCAGGGACATAAATAGCTTGTACAGAAGTAATAGAACCTCGTTTTGTAGAGGTAATTCTCTCTTGTAGAATACCCATTTCCGTAGCTAATGTGGGTTGATAACCAACAGCTGAAGGCATACGTCCCAGCAGCGCTGACACTTCAGAACCAGCTTGTGTAAAACGGAAAATATTGTCCACAAAGAAGAGGATGTCCTTACCACCACTTTGCTCATCACCATCACGATAATATTCTGCGACTGTCAGTCCCGACAAAGCAACGCGTGCGCGTGCTCCCGGGGGTTCGTTCATCTGTCCGAAAACTAAGGTAGCCTGCGATTTAGCCAACTCATCTCTATCCACTTTTGACAAGTCCCAGCCGCCGGCTTCCATACTTTTATTAAATTCTTCGCCATAGTGAATAACACCCGACTCAATCATCTCTCTCAACAAGTCATTACCTTCTCGAGTACGTTCTCCTACGCCTGCAAAAACAGACATACCGGAATAGTTTTTGGCAATATTATTAATCATCTCCATGATTAATACCGTTTTACCAACACCTGCACCTCCAAAAAGACCAATTTTTCCTCCTTTTACATAAGGTTCAATCAAGTCAATAACTTTGATACCGGTATAGAGTACTTCTTGAGAAGTAGCTAAATTTTCAAAAGAAGGAGGATCTTTATGGATACCATTAGAGCCGGTTGCTTCAAAATCGCCAATACCATCAATAGTATCACCAGTAACATTAAACAGTCTTCCATTAATATTTCCGGTAGGCATAGAGATCATTTTTCCGGTAGAAACTACCGGCATACCACGTCTAAGACCATCCGTACTATCCATAGCAATGCAGCGAATTGTATTTTCACCAATATCTTGTTCACACTCTAAAATGAGTACTTGTCCATGATCTCTTTCAATTTCTAAAGCATCGTAAATATTGGGTAATTTACACCCCTCATCAAAATGCACATCTACAACAGCTCCAATGATTTGGAAGATGTAACCGGTTTGTTTTTCAGTCATCATATTGTTAGTTTCAAATATAAAATTACCGCTTATTTTACGCACCGCAAAATTAAAAAAAAAAACGTTATCTTTGCACTTTACAGATGATAAAAATGAAAAAAAGATAACTATTTGATTTATATGAATATGAAAAAAGAGATTGAATTTTGTTTGGTTTATAGAGACATGTGGCAATCATCGGGAAAGTACGTTCCGAGAGTTGACCAATTAAAGCGTATTGCTCCTATCCTTATAGAGATGGGCTGTTTTAGCAGGATCGAGACCAACGGTGGCGCTTCTGAACAGGTAAATCTCCTTTATGGTGAAAATCCTAATACAGCGGTGAGAGAATGGGTAAAACCATTCAAAAAAGCAGGCATTAAAACCATGATGTTGGAACGTGCACTCAACGGTTTACGTATGTTTCCTGTCCCTGCTGACGTGAGGAAGCTCATGTTCAAAGTAAAAAAAGCGCAAGGGGTTGACATCTCTCGTTCTTTTTGTGGTCTTAATGACCATAGAAATTTAGAACTTTCCGTAAAATATGCCAAAGAAGCCGGCATGATTTCTCAAGGCGCACTCAGTATCACCTATTCTGACATTCATACGGTAGAATATTACATGGAAGTAGTAGATAAATTGGTCGAATATGGTACCGATGAAATTGGTCTTAAGGATATGGCAGGCGTAGGACGTCCCGACATGTTAGGCAGATTAGTAAAAGCTATCAAAGAAAAATATCCTCATATTATTGTTCAATATCACGGACATTCAGGACCCGGATTTTCAGTAGCTTCCATGTTGGAAGTCTGTAAAAATGGAGTTGACATTATTGATGTAGCTATGGAGCCGCTCTCTTGGGGCATGGTGCATCCTGATGTGATTACCATTCAGGCAATGCTTAAAGATGCCGGTTTTGATGTTCCTGAAATCAATATGGATGCCTACATGAAAGCACGTAGCATTACTCAAGATTTTATCGATGACTTTTTAGGCTATTTTATTGACCCTAAAAATAAAATTATGAGTTCTCTGTTAGTAGGTTGTGGACTTCCGGGCGGCATGATGGGTTCAATGATGGCAGATTTAAAAGGAGTACATAACAGCATTAATCTTTCTCTTAAAAATGCAGGACAACCTACACTTACAGAAGATGAACTTGTAGTAAAACTCTTTCAGGAGGTACAGTATGTATGGCCCAAAGTGGGATTCCCTCCTTTAGTAACTCCTTTCAGTCAATATGTTAAAAATATCGCCTTGATGAACATTCTTCAGATGGCACAGGGAAAACCTCGTTATTCTCAGATGGATAAGAATATGTGGGACATGATATTAGGTCGTACCGGAAAATTACCGGGACCCTTAGCGCCTGAGATTGTTGCATTAGCACAAGAAAAAGGGTACGAATTTTTCGAGGGTGTTCCTCAAGATAATTATCCTGATGAGTTACCTAAATACATCGCATTAATGAAAGAAAATAACTGGGATAGAGGTGAAGATGATGAAGAGTTGTTTGAATTTGCAATGCACGAAAGACAATATATGGATTATAAATCCGGTGCGGCAAAGAAAAATTTTGACAAAGAGTTGGAGATTGCCATCAAAAATTCGGGCGTTCAGGTGGTCTATAAAGAGGTAAAATCGCCGGAATATAAAACACAAGAAGAGATTGCTGCTTTCTTGGAAAAAGAACCTAATGCAAAACCGGTTATGGCAACTATTTCAGGTACTGTACTTTGGGAACTTTCAGTTACAGAACCGTCTCTACCTGCTCCGATCGGAACTGCTTATAAAACAGGCGACGTTGTTTGTTTTATTGCAGCCTATTTTGGCAATGAAGAGATAAAGACTCTTTTTGATGGAAAATTAGTTTATGTAGTGGCTCAACAAGGAGATAAAGTTAAAAAAGGAGATATTCTTGCTTTCATTAAAGAGTAATAAACGATGATTCCCATTTTTAATCACAATTTTTTTCTCATTGCAGGTCCTTGTGTTGTTGAAAATGAAGCTATTACTTTTGAAGTAGCCGAGAAGGTAAAAGAGATGTGCCTCCACTTAGATATTCCTTTCTTTTTTAAGGCGTCCTACAGAAAAGCAAATCGCTCATCCAAAAATTCCTTCACGGGGATTGGCGACCGGAAAGCCATTGAAATTCTAAAAAGGGTTAAAAGTGAACTTCAAGTACCCATTGTAACCGACATTCATCTTCCTGAAGAGGCACTGTTTGCAGCAGAAGTAGCTGATATACTACAAATTCCGGCTTTTTTATGCCGACAAACAGACCTATTGGCAGCAGCAGCAAAAACAGGTAAGTATATCAACATCAAAAAAGGGCAGTTTCTCTCTCCTGAAATGATGAAATTTGCGGTGGAAAAAGTAACCTCCGAAGGCAATCCTAACGTGATGATTACAGAACGTGGAACCTCTTTTGGATATACAGACCTTATCGTCGATTTTAGAGGAATTGAGGCAATGAAAGCTACGGGATGTCCCTGTATCTTAGATTGTACACATGCTTTACAACAGCCTAATCAATCGTCAGGAGTTACCGGAGGCAAACCCGAAATGATTGAGATATTGGCAAAAGCAGGCATTGCAGTGGGGTTTGATGGGCTGTTTATGGAAACCCATCCACATCCTGACCAAGCACTTTCCGATGGTGCCAATATGATTTCGCTACATCAGTTACATGATTTGTTATTAAAATTAGTTAAAATCAAGTCTGCAATAAACAGTTAAGAATTTCGTTTTCCTAAAATGGCTCTTAATTATTTTGAGAAAATAAAACTATGAAATACCGTCTATTTACCCTTTTTCTTCTGATTTTCTTTTCAGCTACCGAAGTAGTAATGGGGCAGATAGATACGGTTATCCTCCATCAGCAAAATCAAACACCCTCTGTAGATACGCTCAACATAAAGACCGACACTATTCTCAGTAAAAAGCGGAGAATAGTTAGCAGAACGAATTCCGGAGACAGCACATCTTATGTACGAATGCAATCCGATTCTGTGGTTTTACAACAGATCAAAGCGCATACACCCCGAAGAGCGGCGTTACTCTCCTTACTTCCGGGTGGAGGACAAATTTACAATCACAGATGGTGGAAATTGCCAATTATTTATGCAGCCATGGGAGTTTCAGGCTTTCTATCTTTCTATTTTGCCAAGCAGAT
>JAITTF010000277.1 GCA_031287215.1 Bacteroidales bacterium | reverse complement strand
TGATTAAACTCTTTTAAAAACGTCGTTGTTACCGTTACGCCTTCTTCTTTAGCATTTGAATAAACTTTTCCTGCAGCAATCTCTTTTTTAGTCGTTACAGGTACTTGAATATTGGTATTTTCATAGAGACTTGTCGTCTGAGCATAATTAGGCATGGTCTCTGACACATTCAAAGTGCCAAAGCCCTCTATCTCCAGATTTTTCGCCACTAGTCCAAAAGAGGGTTCAAAGTATTCAATCTTAGATTGACCTATTTTTTTGATTAAATCTTTTTGATCTTGACTCGTTAAGATCGCGCCCGGCCCTTGTTGTCCGCCTAACATCACTTGCAGTTGGGTAGGGATCTTTCCAGCCTTAAAATCTTTTTCAATCAAGGTCGAAATCCCATTTCCTAAGCCCAAGGACAACAAAATACCTGTCATACCAATTGCCGTTGCTAGCGCAATCATCATATTCCGCCATTTTCTCTGAATAAAGTTAGCGTAAGCGATCTTCATCCCCTCTCGCCACTTAAGAAAAATTTTTGAAAAAACTTTATTTTCCCCAACCTTTTGTAACGTTTCTGAAGCTTGATGTTCCTCGATTATTTGCCCATCCCTGAGTTCAACAACGTGCTGATCATAAGAAACGATATCGCGATTATGAGTCACAATCATGACTGTCTTGCCTTGCTGATTTAATTCTTGGAATAAACGCATAATACTGTCTTGATTTTCAGAATCAAGTGATCCTGTCGGCTCATCAGCAATGATAATTTCAGGATCATTGGCAAGTGCACGAGCAATCGCAACACGCTGTTTCTGTCCACCTGAAAGCTGGGTAACATTTTTTTCAATCTGAGACTCCAGACCAACTAAGGTCAATAAATCAATCGCTTTCTCTCGCTTTTCTTTGGCAGATTTTTTAGTCAAGTACATAGGAATTAAGACATTCTCTAAAACCGACATATGAGAAATGAGATTGAAATTCTGAAAAACAAACCCGATTTGCTCTTTGCGATAAGCTGTCAAAAACTTATCTTTTCGTCCTGATAATAATTGATCTTTAAAATACAAGCTCCCCTCATACTGGCTATCAAGTCCACTTACAATATTGAGTAATGTCGACTTACCACAGCCAGAGGGACCCAAAATATAGACAAATTCTCCTTGGGAAATTTCTAAATTGATATTAGTCAAAACCTGCTCTTTTTCATCAGAGCCAAGATGATATACTTTAGAGATATTTTTTAATTGTAATAAACTCATGTGATTTTTTTCCTTCAAATTTTTTAAAAAGATATAAACTGATTAGTAACGCAAGAAAACAGTTCAACAGGCTGACTATCGGAACTTTTACTGTCCATCCCAGTGACTTTTGGATGACTAGCACAAAAAAGAGAGGTGACTTAATCAAGAAAGATTGGACAACTATTCTCCAAGATACTTTGCGTTGTGTTAAAGATATAGTTTCATCAAACATTTTTTCAAGTCTTTCTAAGCGTGCTTGCCACCCCTGATAAATATTGACCACGATAAATCCAAGTGCAAAGACGATTGCAAACTCAAACATATATTTAGGATAGAATTCTAAATATTGATAAAATAGTATCAAAGCTAAAAAAACAAAACAAAATTGTAAGCTCGAAAGAGAGAGTAACAATCGTTTTCGTAATAGCTTGCCATTGATACCCAAAGCAGTAAAATACCTAAAATGCTGTTCTCTTAATGTCAGAGCATAACAACCGCCATAAGTAGAAAACAACCAAAAGCTCAGGAAATAAGCCGAAAGTATCACATCATCTGTCATCAGTAAAGCTTTAATCGAATAATCAAATTGTAGCAAAACCAACATCATGATAAAACTCCCGATTGGTACCAAAAACATTTTTAGTGTGTAGTCATAACCCATTAATTGGCACAAATAGATAAAAGTATCATAGCCAGTAGGTCTTGACTTTCTTGGATGATCCATTTTTCCTAAACGTTTAAATTGCGCATACTGATCAAACAATAAATAACTTAAAATTTGAGCAAGGGGGAAAAGTAAAATAAGCAGAGGAGAGAAGTAACCAAAGAAAATAAGAATTGGCGATACTAAGATTAAATTTTTAGTGGCAAGTAAAAAAAATATCATCTTTTTTCCAAGCAAAAGAAAAACTCGCAACGTTGCTTCAGTTGACATCTTGAAAAACATAAAAGTTTCATAACTAATCCCCAAAATGAGCACCACCATAGCTACTATTTGAGCGATTATTTGAAAATCAAAGCGCCCTATATTAACGGATATATAAGCAATTAGTTCTCTTTTAAATCTGTTCAGCCCTAAAACCATGACTATATCGACTAATAAATAGTTTTTTATCAACCATACGAAACTTTTTTTATCTAACACTTTTTCTTTTGAACTATTGCCGTACTCTGAAAAAAATAAGATAAAAAGATTGGCAATATACCGTCTAAACATACACTCTCCTATATTTACGCTTTAACCCTTAGAATACCACCACACGCACTTTCAGTATCATATTTTATAAAACGATATGTTGATCAATATCTTTTAAAAGTTCTTTTTTTTCGTGTGTAATGATAAAAAATTTTTTACCTCGTAGACGTTCCTCGTCAATCAAATTAATGAGATTTAAACAGCTTTCTTTATCTAGACCCGCAAACGGCTCATCTAATAACATTAATGCTTTATCCATTAAAAATGCACCGATAATCATGACTTTACGCTTCTCACCCAAGGAAAGCATTTTGATTTGGTGAGAATATAATTGAGATGGAAAATTTAGTATTTTTGAAAACAAACTCAATTTTTCTTTGAATTTTTCAGAAGAAATCTTCATATTTTCTTGTAAAATATTAAAATAGACTAGGGGCGTTAGCCCTATAAAATAATTTTCTGCTGGATCTGGCACATAGGTCATCTCTTCTTCAAAAATTATCTGACCAGATTTAATCGGGACAAGTTTCATAATCATTTTGAATAAAGTTGATTTACCTGAGCCATTGATACCTGTCATAACAAAAAGTGTGCCTTTAGTGGTATCTAACGATATACTTTTCTCTAACTGATTACCTAATTTTACTTCTTCAATTTTCATCTGATCCCCCTATATCTGTCGTTGCACTAAAACATTCTTGAATAATCGTCCATCTATTTACTGAACCTAAAATATAAATAATTGCGTTAAAAGGATTAGAACTCTTTAAAATCATCCGAAACTCGAAAGATATTCACAAGTTCTAATCCTTTCATTTTGATGAAAGACCTATAAAAAATTACATGTAGATAGATTATGTATTGATTTTCCTAATATTTAGGAAGAAAAATTTAGCCTAAAAACACCAATTTGAATTTTAAAGGTATTATTATGATATACTTGTTAGTGAACTATTTACGATAAATTTGTTTTTGTTAGCCCGTCAGCTGAATTACGAATTTTAATAAATAGTTTTTTGTGTTCTTCTGTCGGTTTTTAGTGCACCCTGTGCATTAAAACCATTTTTTAAGCCAACCCCAAATAGCTTCCCAGAACAAGTTGCTCCAGATCCACTTGATGATCGCCCATATCCATTTCCACATATGTCGTCTCTCCTTTCATTTTAATTGCTGACTGCTAGCTTGTCAGCATAAGATTATCAAGCAACCTTTTTCCACTACCGTCACAAAATCTTTTTATCACAAAGCAATAAATACCCGATAAGCATTATCAAGTTTTGTTTAGCATTTAGAAAACGTTCGCTCTCAACCTTACAAATTTATTTTACCATGAAAAACGACGCTATTTAAAAACGTGCATATTCGCAACAAAATTTTATGTTTTGTTGTGAATATGCACATTTCGCTTATCTTGTTGCTAATCTGCACATTTTAATTTCATCACTTTTATTGTGGTAAACTATTCTTATAAACAGGAAAGGAGAGGGAACTGATGTTCAAACTATTATGTTGGATTTTCTGGCACTAATTGCCATAGCGTTCTAGGAACATTGCCAAACGTTCCGCCCAAGCACCACACTCAAAGTCTTTGAGAACTTGCACATAGCCCCTGAGCTTGACCAGAAGCTCAGGGCTTTTTTCTTGCTTATAGGAGGCTAACGTTTTAAAGATATGAAAAGATATTTTCAATTCCATATCCAAATCGGACAGTAGACGATTAAGCTCAATTTCAAAATAACGAGCATAGGCATAATTTTCACGAATAACCATGTAAACAAAAAGATTAAGGGTTGCATTTTTTATCAGAATAGCATTATAGGGCAGATTGATGTAAAATTTTGACCGCTCCAACATCTCGCAGCCAAGCGCAAACGCATCACCAATCTGCAAACCTTCTAGGCACGTGCTAAAGATACTCACTTCAAATTCCGTCCATTG
>JAITTF010000238.1 GCA_031287215.1 Bacteroidales bacterium | reverse complement strand
TGTTGATTATGATATCGCCTGTAGAACGGGATTGCAATGTGCCCCGTTAGTACATCAACAATTGGGAACTTCAGAGATTCATGGTACTATTCGCTTTAGTCTGGGTGCATTTAATACTGAAAACGAAATAGATATCGCTATTCAAGCTGTTTCTGAAATTGCGGCTATTAGAAAATAAAATAAGTACTTTATATTTTTTACTATGAAAAAAATTATTGGCATTGGTAATGCTTTGGTTGATAAGATTGTCGTTCTTAATGATATAGATATTTTTGACCATTTTGGTCTTAAAAAAGGAGGTATGGATATGATTGACTGTCAAACGAAACAACGACTGCATCAAGCTATTCACAATCATCTTTCAACGACTGCTTCCGGTGGTTCTACTGCCAATGCTATCCATGGACTGGCTCGTCTGGGAGTTCCTGCAGGGTATATTGGTAAAATTAGCAACGATGAAGCAGGAGATTTCTTCAAAAATGACCTGCTGAAAAGCAAAATAGAACCACATCTCATTTATACTGATCTTGATACCGGTATCGCTACTACCTTTATTACTGAGGATGCCGAACGCACTTTTGCTACCTATCTTGGGGCTGCAGCTACTATGAGTCAGGATGAATTAGATAGAAATATCCTGAAAAATTATCATTACATCTTAGTAGAAGGGTACCTTATTTTTAACAAAGAACTCATTACTAAAGTTTGCCAATTGGCTAAAGAAGAAGGGCTCCAAATTGCAATGGATATGGCAAGTTACAATCTGGTGGAAGCTAACCGTGAATTTATTAAAGGGTTGTTGGAAAATTATATCGACATCATTTTTGCCAATGAAGAAGAGGCTTATGCATTTACCGGAAAAAAAGAGAAAGATGCATTGATGGAATTAGCTAAATATTGTAAAGTTGCAGTAGTTAAATTGGGCGGAAGAGGTTCTTTAGTCTCTATTGATGGAAAAATAACTGAAATTGACCCCGTGAAGTCTAACTGTATTGACACAAATGGAGCAGGAGATATTTACGCAGCAGGATTTTTATATGGCTTAATGAAAGGACTTTCGGCTGAAGATACAGGTAAACTTGCTTCTGTTTTATCTGCCGAATTAGTTTCTACAGTGGGTGCCAAACTCTCTGACGAACAGTGGGAGGAAATTGTTAATCATTCTGAATTGGGAATTGGAAGAGAATAGTACCGTGAGTAGTGGGTAGTGAGTATAGTTTTTAGCTTTTAGTTTTTTTAGTATGGATAATAATAATGTATTTGAACAGGAATTTACGGTTTTATCGTATTTGAGCGATTGTAATTCAAAATTAGCTCCTCACTATTTGTTATTGATGATGCAGGAGGTAGCTTGGGGACACGTGGAAAAACACCATATTGGATGGAGCTATTTAGCAGAGAAAAATCAGTTTTGGGCTTTGATAAGATTACATGTTCAAATAGAACGGATGCCGGAATGGAACGAAACGATCAAACTAAGAACATGGGGCAAGAACCCTGAAGGAATCTCTCACTTTAGAGACCACGAAATGGTTGATAAAGATGGAAATATTATTATGTGCTCTACTTCTACTTGGGTAGTACTTGACTTTACTAACGGAAGACCGCAAAGATTAGAAGATTATCCTACCTACTTATATACCAACAACCAACGAGATGCCATTGAAGAGCACGTTCCTAAGATCAAAAAGATTACAATGCCGGAAAATGGACTTCTCTATAAACCGGTAGTATTTTCAGATATTGATGTAAATCAGCATGTTAATAATAGTAAATACCTGCAATTTGCCTTGGATGCTTTTCCCATAGATTATGTAAAAACACATCGTTTAACTGAATTTTTTATCAATTTTAATCACCAAGCAAAAGAAGGGGACGACTACTCAGTATATTCCCAAGAAATTGCCCCCAATAACTTTACTTCTGTAATTTGCTTAAAAGAAAGAAATACGGAAGTGGCGATAATTTCCACTAAATGGAATTTAATTTGTTAGTTCACAATGAATTTCTTTACTTGTATATCTAAAACAGTTTGGATTTTGGCAAAGTAAACACCTTTAGCAAAATTGCTTAGATTTACAGTATATGTATTTGCATTTATGCCGCTAACAGCGGAAACGATACTGCCTTTACTATCATTGATGATGATAGTTTTAATTATATCGTCTGATTGATTTAGGAGGAAGGGCAGTAGTGATATTCTGACTACCGGCTGTACCATTGAGTGTGTAGTTAATGGTGTATGGAGTAGAAGAGGCAATCAGTGTTGAATTAGAAGGAACTACGGTTTCATGTTCTACAGCAGAAAAATTACAACCAGTTTTCGGAAAAATTAATCGGTCAATAGCTAAATAGGGTGTATCTCTGATACTGTCGCAATAAAAGGTGATCTACAAAATCGCCGGACGAAGGATCTGTAAGTACTTCAAACTCATAAATCCATTCGTTTTGAAAAGTTATATTTCTTACCGAACCATAAAACCGGAAGCCGTATAATAGGTATTCCATGCAGGTATAATGTTCATGATTTCAATGTCATAATTACCACCAGGTGTAGAGATTGCTTCACTGGCATCCACCAATATAGGAGTAGTAAATTCGTTGGTAATATTTTTGGGAATTGAATATACGATTGATTCAAATAGCACATTTATATCAGAGACTCCATCAAACTCGCCAATACACAAGATGTATCCGGTAGAATCTCCCTATACTTAATAAAAAAGTGTGTTTTACTTACTTAAAAAAAAGCGTGTATTAGTCAACAAAAAGTAAAAAATGATTGTTGATGCTAATTCTTTGCAAAATCTTCTTCAATAGCCCGTGCAGCCGCTTTGCCGGCACCCATGGCTAATATGACAGTAGCAGCACCACTAACAGCATCGCCACCTGCAAATATCTTGGAACGAGAAGTCTGACCCGTTACTTCATCCGCAACGATACAACCCCATTTATTAGTCTCTAAGTCGGGAGTAGTTCTGGAAATAAGTGGGTTAGGGGAGGTGCCAATAGACATCACTACAAAATCGGTCTCAATGATAAATTCTGACCTCTCTACCGGTACCGGTCGGCGGCGCCCCGAACTATCAGGCTCTCCTAATGCCATACGAATACATCTCATGCCTGAGACATACCCTTGCTCATTACCCAAAATTTCGGTTGGATTGGTGAGCATGTAAAAGGTAATGCCTTCTTCTTTAGCATGTTCTACCTCCTCAATACGGGCTGGTAGTTCGGCTTCACTGCGGCGATAGACAACAGAAACGTCTGACCCTAAGCGTACTGCGGTACGGGCTGCATCCATAGCTACATTACCACCTCCAACTACGATAGTCTTTTTCCCTACATGGCTGGGAGTGTCATAATCCTCTTTATAAGCAAATAATAGATTATTGCGAGTCAAAAATTCATTGGCAGAGACTACCCCATTGAGATTCTCGCCCGGAATGTTCATAAATGAAGGTAACCCGGCTCCGGAACCAATAAATATAGCTTCAAAATGCTCTTTCTCAAATAGATCATCTATGGTAACGGTCTTGCCTATAATGACATTATTTTCAAATTTAGCTCCCAATTTACGAACATTCTCAATTTCTACATTTACGACCTCTTCCTTAGGCAAACGAAAAGAGGGAATCCCATAAGCCAATACGCCGCCATATTCGTGTAAAGCTTCAAAAATAGTAACGTTAAATCCTTTGATTAATAGTTCTTTAGCACACGTAATGCCGGCAGGTCCACTCCCTACAATGGCAATTTTATGTCCATTGGATGGTGCTTTTTTAGTGTTAGAAAGTTGATTTTCAATAGCATAATCCCCAATAAATCTTTCTAATTTTCCAATGGAAACGGCATCTCCTTTTTTACCCAAAATACACAAACATTCACATTGGGTCTCTTGCGGACATACACGCCCACAGATTGCAGGTAATGCAGAGTCTTGATCAATAATCTTATAGGCTTCTTCAAAATTACCTACTGCCACCTCTCCTATGAATTTTGGGATGTCTATATTGACGGGACAACCGCTTCTACAATGAGCTTTTTTACACTGCAAACACCGTTGCGATTCCAAAACGGCTTCTTCTCTATTGTACCCATAACATACCTCCTCAAAGTTGTGTTTGCGTACTGTTGCCGGTTGATTTCTTACCGGAACTCTTTTCTTTCTATCTAATACTTCGTCAGCAACCCCTCCTATAAAACATTCATGATTTTCTGCTTTTTCCTCTTTTTCGATGTGAATACGCCCGTGTGGAGTGGCACTCTGAGCTTGTCGGCGTAATGCTTCTTTAAAATTGACCTGCTCACCATCAAATTCTGGTCCATCAACACAAGTAAATTTAGTCTTTCCTCCAATGGAAACCCTACAAGCACCACACATGCCGGTACCATCCAACATGAGTGAATTGAGGCTCACCGTAGATGGAATACCAAATTCTTTGGCTAAATCAACCGTAAACTTCATCATAATCAGCGGTCCAATAGCAATAACCCTGTCGTACTGATGACCCTCTTCTACTAATTTGCGGAATACATCCGTTACCAATCCTTCATTGTCAATAGTCGTATATAGATTTTTGGACATAGTACGCAATTCTTCTTTTAAAATCAATAACTCTCGATTCCGTGCCCCAATAATGACATCCACCTCAATACCATTCTGATACATCCATTTGACCTGTGGAAAAATAGGAGCAATACCGACACCTCCTCCAATAAAAAGCAACTTTTTCTTCTTTAATTCGGCAATAGGTTCATGAATCCACTCTGCAGCATGCCCTAATGGACCTACTACATCTTTAATAAACTCGCCCTCCTGTAATTGTACGATTTTTTTAGTAGAAGAACCTATCGCTTTGATCACTAATGTGATGGTACCTGCTTCCGAATCATAATCACAAATGGTAAGGGGAATCCTTTCTCCCTTATCAATGCCAATAATGATAACAAATTGTCCCGGATGAGCCGATTTTGCAATGCGGGGTGCTTCAATATTCATCAGAACAGTCTCTTCTGCTAATTGCTGTTTCTTTACAATTTTATACATGATCGTAATTAATGATTAGTGGTTAATGATTAATAATTAATAATTTGTTTGATAATGAGTTGGTTTATTTGATTTTATTGAAAATATCCCAAATTGTAATGCCGGCAGCAACAGAGATGTTGAGCGAGTGTTTTGTTCCTAATTGAGGAATCTCAATAGCACCATCAGCAAGTGGTAGCACAGAATCGGAAATGCCAAATACTTCATTGCCGAAGATAATAGCGATTTTTTCTCCTTGAGAAGGGTGAAAGTCTTGTAATAAAACAGATTGATCAGTTTGCTCAATCAAATAACACCTTATATGCTTTTCTTTTAGAGAATTAACTAAAGTAGAGACATCTTCTACATATTCCCAATCAACGGTGTCCGTAGCTCCGAGTGCTGTTTTATGAATCTCTTTATTGGGTGGGGTAGCGGTGATGCCACAAAGGTAGATTTTTTCCAAAATAAATGCATCAGCAGTTCTGAAAACAGATCCTATATTGTGCATGCTTCGTATGTTGTCCAAAATAACGATTATTGGAGTTTTATTACTTCTTTTATACTCTTCCGGAGTAATTCTGTTGAGTTCGCTTAACGAAAGTTTCTTCATCAAATATGTTCCTGTTAACAAATAATTTTGTTCTGCAAAAATAATCATTTTTTTTTATATTTTTGGTCTATTAATATCATTTTTTAATATAATTTTGCACTCACAAAAAAAAATCATTAATGAAAGAATATCAATTCAGAAAAAAAGGTTGGATATGGTTCGTTTTAGGACTTTTTTCAGGACTTATTTTAGGTCTATCTATCTTTCTTATAGATAAATACTACTTTAATGAAAA
>JAITTF010000225.1 GCA_031287215.1 Bacteroidales bacterium | reverse complement strand
AACTGGAAAGAGTTTGAGCAAGTGTTAAACAGACAGGAAATATTCATAGATTATAAACACAAAGGGCAAACCAATGAAATACAGGGTATTTCATTCAGAAAAGGTGAGCAGTGTTTCAAGGGTTCAGAGATTGACCGCTCGTTTTCGTATCCCAAACTCAATGCTATTTTGAACGGGAACAGACAGGAAGAACAAATTCAGGTACAATCAAAAGAGTCAATGACATCTGGTTTCAGTGATTTAGTTTCCGGCTTGGGAACTCTGTTTGATATTTCGCCTGCGGGTTCAGACTACGACCCCGATGAGGCACAATTATTAAAACAACACCAGCCAAAGAAGAAAAAGAAAAGGGGATTCAGATTATAAACAATTTAAAAACATAATAATTATGGCACAATCAGTATCAAATGATGCTTTATGGGAAAAGCTATCCGAAATGGATAAGAAATTTGAAGAACTAATTAAGAGTGATATTCATACACTCGGTCTCTCTAATGATTCGCATTTTGAGGCGAACAGAAAGAATATACAACTGCTGAATGAGAATATTTTTAAAACTTGGAAAGTGGTCTCCCAAATCAGGAAACAACAAAAGGAGTCCAATGAAGTACAGAAAAATGATGGGGAGTCCTGTTTTAATTTCAAGTTTTTCAAGGTCAGAAAAACGTCTTTTATAATTACCATACTTGGTTTGCTGGTATTTATCCTCACTCTGTTTTGTATGAAACAGCAGAATGATTATTCGCTACTGATAGATGAGTATTACAGACAGAGTGTTGGTATAGAAGCAAATAATTAAAGAGAAGTAAGGGATATGACATCGGTAAAAATAAAATTCAGAAAATCTACGATTGAGAATAAGGAAGGCGTACTCTGTTTTCAATTAATCCATAACCGTAAAACAAAATTGGTTACAACACGTTTCCGTTTATTATCCAGTGAGTGGAACGACCGCTTATCTACAGTCATAACAGACGGTGCAGATAAAGACAGAAGCTGTTATTTGCAAAACCTAAAAGAGGGATTAGAGTTAGAAGTTCGACAGATTTATGGCCTGATTTCCATACTGGAAAAACGAAGTAGTTATACAACTGGGGAGTTGACAGAATATTATACAAGCCAATCTTTTAATGGCTATTTTTTCCCATTCATAAAATACCTGATTAAGAAACTAAAGTCTGAAAATCGAGCAAAAACCGCATCTGTATATGAGGTAGCACAACGGAGTTTTTCCCGATTCCGCTATGGGGAAGATGTCATGATAGAGAAAATAGACAGCGTGATAATCGGGCGGTATGAGACCTACCTGAAACAAAACGGAGTGTCATCCAACAGTATTTCCTGCTATATGCGGGCATTAAGGGCGATATACAATCAGGCAGTACAAAGAGGGCTGACAGTCTCAAAAAATCCATTCAAAGACGCTTATACAGGCATAGAGAAAACATCTAAAAGGGCTGTCAATGAAGATGTGATTACAGCATTGATTAGGTTAGACCTATCCGAATACAGCAATTTACAGTTGGCGCGCGACCTCTTTATGTTCAGTTTTTATACAAGGGGCATGTCGTTTATAGATATGGCTAACCTTAGAGAGAACAATCTCAAAAACGGATACCTTGTTTACGCCCGAAGCAAAACCAAACAAGTCCTGACTGTCAAAATAGAAAAATGTATTGAAGAAATAATCGAACGTTACAAGGATTTGACCATAAACGATTACATACTGCCGATATACAGTGAGCAACGTTATGATTATAATCGCTATTTGCGGACATACAATAAACGGCTCGAACGAATATCAGAGATGTTAAACATGGAAAAGCCTTTAAGTTCATACGTTTCAAGACATTCTTGGGCAACGATTGCACTACGAAAAGGAATTTCCGTACAGATCATCAGTGAAGGAATGGGACATGAAAACGAGAAAACCACCCGTATATATTTAGCTTCTTTAGACCAATCGGTTATTGATAATGCAAATGCCCGAATAATTGCGTTGTAGAAACATATTCCATCAGAAAAACATACCACTTCCTATCAAGAAGTGGCACCGAGCATGAATTTGCGCGCGCAAATATACAAAAGTATTTCTAATAAGGCAATGCAGACACATGTATTTTTTAACACAATACTCAAAACCTGTTTTATTCAGATAATAAGTATTTGTATATCAGTCTGTTTATACAAATGTTTTTAAATAATCCATGAGAAATAAAAAATCGAAATTTAACTAATTATATATGAAGACATTACGCTTCTGCCTAAAATACCTCTTAAGAATGTTCTAAAAATTTGTCCTAATATTTTTTCGATTTCCTTACAAAGGACTATAAACAGGCGGATAATCAGATATATACTACAAGGTTCTATTCCTTTACCACTTCTTGATAGGAAGTGGTAAAGAAGCAAAATGCAGAAAACTGAGGAAATAATAACAAGATAAAAATAGCATTAAAATGAAACTAAAAGACTTTAAATCAGAAGTTTATTCAGTATGTATAATTGCGTTACTACTGATTTCTGTGTCTTGTCAAAGACAAGTTAAGTTAACGGTATTAGGAGAGGATTCTTCTAATTTACAAGCAATGGAGGTTTTAAAAGGCGAGTATGAACGAGACAATAAAGTCAAAATCGCTTTTCGTCCAAACACTTTTGAAGACGCTTTTAATAAAGCTAATCAAGATTTTAAACATCATACAGGGCAGTACGATATTGTATTGCAATTAAATTTTGCATTATCATCTTATGTAAGAAATGGGTATGTATATTGTGTTGATGAATTACTTGAAATGACAAATGAGCAAGATAATACTTCTTTTCAAGATAGTTTATTGTTCCAAAATGCGTGGAAAGAAGTAGGTTGGTATTATGAAAATCCGTCAAATCCCCAAAAAGGAGCAAGGAAAAAGATAGGCTATCCTTTTGCTACAAATACAATGTTACTCGCATACAATAAAAGAATGTTTGAAGACCCGAACAAACAAAAAGCCTATAAAGTAAAATACGGAGAAGATTTGGCAGTTCCGACAACTTGGGAACAATTTAGAAATGTTGCAGAATTTTTTACAACATCAAACACTTACGGTGTTTGTATGCAGGGAGCCACAGACGGTTGGCTTTATTATGAGTATTGCAATTATTTGTTTGGTATGGGTGGCTCTGTTTTTGACAAACAAGAA
>JAITTF010000219.1 GCA_031287215.1 Bacteroidales bacterium | reverse complement strand
TAAATTCCAATTTTATCACTTCAAAAAACGCACAAATAGCTATTGTAGAAGCAGATGAATATGACCGTTCCTTCTTAACGCTCACTCCTACTACCGCCGTCATCACCTCTATAGATGCCGACCATTTGGATATTTATGGAGGAAAAGAGCAGTTGGTAGCATCTTTTCAACAATTTGCTAATCAAATCACTGCAGATGGAACATTAGTCATTCAAGAAAAAATTGCTTCTGAAATTCAGCACCCTCAAAAAATCACTTACGGATTCAGTAGAAAAGCAGATTATTACGCTGAAAACATTCACATTTTTCCCAATAAAATTATTTTTGATTTGGTGATAAACAGTGATCCTGAGAATTTAGTTTTTTCTAAAATTGAGCTTGGCATTACCGGTAAATACAATCTATTGAATGCCTTAGGCACAATTGCTGCCATCAACGAAACATATAAAAACGGAAAAAGTACCATAATATTGGAATCAGATTTGCTTTGGAAGACTATTGCCCAAAAACTATCCACTTTTTCAGGGGTAAAACGCCGGTTTGATTACCGAATTTACACGGATAAAATGGTTTTTGTTGATGATTATGCACATCATCCTGAAGAGATTAATTCATTTTTATCCTCTTTAAGGACACTTTTCCCTGAACAGGAGATTACCGGCATTTTTCAACCTCATTTATACAGTCGTACTCGCGATTTTGCAGAAGAGTTTGCCCATTCTTTAGAATTATTAGACCGGATTATATTATTAGATATTTATCCGGCACGAGAGGTACCTATTGAAGGGATAACTTCTTCTTGGCTATTAAGTTTAATTCATAAAAAAAATAAAATAGTGCTCTCTAAGGAGGCACTCCTACCCTATCTAATAGAACACAAACCTCAAGTATTGGCGACCCTTGGAGCCGGCGACATTGACCGGCTTGTAGCTCAAATAGAACAATTATTCTCATAAAAAACGCACCTCATGACCTCATTTACTCAAAAAGACCTCTTAGAGACCCCGATAGATTATTTAAAAGGGGTAGGACCTAAAAAAGCAGAGCTATTTAGGCAAGATTTTAACGTCTATACCTACGATGACCTACTCCATTACTATCCCTACCGTCATGTGGACAAATCCAAAATTTATAAAATCTCCGAACTTTCGGAAGAGGGCACTTTTATTCAATTTAAAGGCATCATTCGCAACTATAGTATTGTAGGTCAACAACGTGGAAAACGTCTTGTGGCTACCTTTGTCGATGATAGCGGCTCCCTCGAATTGGTATGGTTTAATAGTATCAAATGGATTGAAGATCTCTTGAAACAAAAACGGGATTACATCATTTTTGGCAAGCCTACTCGTTTCAATGGACGTTGGAATATTACCCATCCCGAACTTATTGACCCTCAAAATCAATCCGATAGTCCTATTCCTTTGGCATTCCAACCGCTCTATTATACTTCTGAAAAAGCTAAAAAAGGAGGACTCGATTCTAAGGCTATCTCTAAATTAATGATTACATTAATTACTCAAACCAAGGAAGTGATCCCCGAAATTCTGTCTGATGAAATCTTACAATCCCATAAGTTATTGCTCCGCAAAGAGGCACTGAGTGCCATTCATTACCCGTCCGACAATGCCATATTATCAAAAGCCACCACTCGACTTAAATTTGACGAACTCTTTTTTACGCAAATGCGATTATTAAAGTTAAAATTAATTACTTCAAAAAAAATAAAAGGACATCATTTTGCGATTGTAGGAGCACATTTTAACGATTTTTACCATCATCATCTCAAATTTGAGTTAACGAATGCTCAAAAAAGAGTCATTAAAGAGATTCGTGCTGATATGGGTAGCGGCAAACAGATGAATCGGCTCCTGCAAGGGGATGTAGGAAGTGGTAAAACAATTACAGCATTGCTCCTGATGCTCATTGCCATCGACAACGGATTTCAGACCTGTTTGATGGCTCCTACCGAGATCTTGGCTACTCAACATTTTGAGAACATCTCTAAACAACTTGCCGGCATGGATATAAAAGTGGAATTTCTCTCCGGTTCTACTAAAGTTGCCCGCCGCAGAGCGATCCACGAGCAACTCCTCAACGGCGAAATAGACATCCTCATCGGCACTCATGCGCTCATCGAAAAGGAGGTAACATTTAAAAACTTAGGGTTTGTTGTCATTGATGAACAACATCGGTTTGGCGTAGAACAGCGTGCCAAATTATGGCAAAAAAACCAAACTCCACCGCATATTCTGGTCATGACCGCTACTCCTATACCACGAACCTTGTCGATGACCCTCTACGGCGACCTTGACCTCTCTGTGATTGATGAGCTTCCTAAAGGAAGAAAACCTATCATTACCAAACATCTTTTTGAAAAAAATAGGCTTGCTCTTTATGGTTTTATGAAAAGTCAAATAGAAGCAGGACGGCAAATTTTTGTAGTTTATCCGCTTATTGAAGAGAATGAAAAGTTGGATTTGCTCGCTTTGATGGAAGGTTATGACATTATAGCCACTCATTTTCCGCTACCTCAATACGCTATAGGATTAGTACATGGAAAAATGAAAGCCACTAAGAAAGAGTTTGAGATGCAACGTTTTATCAAAAAAGAAACTCAGATTTTGCTCTCAACTACGGTCATAGAGGTCGGCATAGATGTCCCTAATGCTACGGTGATGGTCGTGGAGAATGCCGAGCGTTTTGGACTGTCACAGTTACACCAATTGCGCGGACGTGTAGGGCGAGGAGGTGAACAATCATACTGCCTGTTGGTCTCCGGCAATAAGCTTTCCAACGACAGCAAACAACGATTAGCTGCCATGGTCAATACCAACGACGGCTTCGAGATTGCCAATATAGACCTTGAACTCAGAGGTCCCGGCGACATTCAAGGGACTAAACAAAGCGGAATGCTTGATTTTAAAATTGCAGACCTCGTAAAAGATGAGAAACTTATCGCCTATACACGACAATTAGCGCAAGACCTACTCCTTGAAGATGCCGATTTAGCGTTGGAAAAAAACATGAGAATTAAAAATCACCTCGCCAAAATAGAATCCCATAACCTTTGGTGGGGATTGATAAGTTGATAATGTAAGTGATTAGTCCCTTTAAAATTGCGCTTTAAGCTGAATATTGCCGGTATGAATCACTCTATTGCCGGAGGTTGAACGTCCGTTGTAACTTAATTCTATTTGCAAATAGTTGGTAATAGAGGCTTGATAACCTGCCATCCACAAGATATTATTACCCACTTTCAGCCCCTCCAACATCTCATAACCCAAAGTGCTATTAGATTCTGCATTTGATAACAATCTTATATATTGTAAATTAGCTATAACATTGCCTTTCTTTGCCATTCTATAATTAAAATCAAAAACCAACTGATGATGAATAGATTTTTCTTTAATAACCCCCTCCTTTCGATTATATTTATACTTTAAAATATAACCTACAGAGCAAAATAGAGACTGTTTGACCTGCACTAAAAGGGAATTTTCAATCTGATGATTTTCAATATTCATATTGCGAGAATTCATATAGAGAGATTCTGTTTTACGTATAGAATGTGTATAGTCAGTATTGATGGTCAATGATTTATGTGGATTAGTGCGGATTGATACCTCTTGCGAATTTAAAGCATTACTCTCTGCTCCATAATAGAGTAAATCTTTGTGTTGTGTTTTCTGAACGAGAAAATCTATGCCAAAATAGTTAGACAATTGATTAAATGACAATGTATTGATTAAATTCAAGTTACTACTCAACAAAGAAGAGTCATTGAGATTAAACCGAAAGGGATTAAAAGCAGATGCCGACCGTTCATTGCTATTTTTTTGAGCCGCCGCAAAAGAAGATACATTAGCAAATCGACTTAAGAAGTGCAAAAAGCCTGTCTTACTACGCCAAACATTAGCAGGGCGTATGGATAAAGTTAACGTAAACCGATTAAAGTAAGTTTGTACAAACTCCTGCGTATTAAGCAGTATCTTAATATAGTTGGCTTCGTCTTGGAATTGAGCTACCTCAAATTCGTCCAACTCCTCTACTCCATTGCCGTTATAATCTCTCCACACGTGCGTACCTTGTCCGGCTGCCACTTTCAAATATGAAAACTCTCTTTTTTGCTCTAAACCACTACCTGCTTCATAAAAACTTGACAAAATGATGGCATTTTTGAAAAACCGTCCTACATATTCTATACTTCCTGCAAAAAGGTTTTCACTTTGTCTATTTCTTGACGAATCCAAATACTGACTATTTCTGTAGGTTGCATTTACACGCAAACGATTGTTTTTAAACTTAGTTAACTCAAAGGAAAATGCGGCTTCATTATCAATTTTATTGAAAGTTAATAGATTATTTAAGGTGATATAATCGAATCT
>JAITTF010000043.1 GCA_031287215.1 Bacteroidales bacterium | reverse complement strand
AAACGGCGGTCATGTTAGCCGGTTGTGCAAAAGCCGGGGCAGTCGTGGCAAATACCTCAGCGCAAAATGCTGACCTCCTTTACCAATACGGCATTAATTTGGGTATTGCTTTTCAACTTAAAGATGACCTACTTGACATTTATGCTGATTATGAAATTTTTGGAAAATCTAAAGGTGTTGATATTCAAGGTAATAAAAAAACATATCTCTATCTTCGTACGCTTCAAGATGCTTCTGCTGAGGATCGTGATACCTTATTACATCTCTTTTCAGACCCCTCAATTCCGGTAGATGAAAAATGTGATCAAACCATCCAAATTTATAATCAATATCATGCTAAAGAAAAAACAGAGATAGCACTGAAGAGCTTTGTGGCAAAAGCATTGCAAAATCTTGATGATTTGAAAGATGTAAATCAGGACATTAAAGAAGAGTTTGTCGTTTTGACCAATAAACTCACTGACCGCGATAAATAATAGTTAAGGAGATGATGGTTTCATATTTTAACAAAAAAACGCTTCAAAATGGATAATCCATTACAAAAAAGGTCTATCATCATTGCTTTAGTAATCCTGATAATAGGGGTGGTCTATGTAGTCTATCTATTTTCATTACAGGTGCTTGACGATTATTACAAAAAATCTGCTGATGAGAATGCGCTACGTTATATAACAGAACATCCTGATCGAGGACTGGTTTATGACAGGAATAATTTATTGATGGTTTATAATGAACCGATATATGATTTAATGATAGTTCCCAATGAATTACGGGAATTTGATACGGCTGATTTATGTCGTAATCTTGAGATTACTGTGGAGATACTACAGCAACGTATTGAGAGAGCATGCAACTATTCGAAAATGATTCCCAGTCCTTTTGAGCAGCAAATGTCGAAAGAGGAGATTGGTTATTTACAAGAAAAATTGTACAAATTTTCCGGTTTTTTTGTTCAAAGTCGTACGCTTCGCTATTATCCACTACCGATAGCGGCGCATGTACTCGGCTATGTGGGAGAAGTAAATCAAGAGATTTTGGAAAATGATACCTACTATCAATTAGGAGATTATATTGGCTTTAGTGGTATTGAAAAGACTTATGAACCTGAACTGAGAGGTGTTAAAGGAAAAAAAGTGGTACTCATAGATGTTCATAACCGCGAAAAAGGAAAATACAAAAATGGCGAAGAGGATGTTGCGCCTTCGCCCGGTGAGCCGCTGTGGAGTACTATTGATATGACGTTGCAGGAGTATGGTGAAGAGTTGTTGAAAAATAAAAGAGGTAGTATTGTTGCAATTGAACCCGCTACGGGAGAGATTCTCTGTATCGTCTCCAGTCCCAGTTACGACCCCAATCTATTAGTCGGTAAAAATAGAAGTAAAAATTATGCGGCTTTAGTGCGTGATAATGTTAATAAACCATTGTTTAACAGGGCACTACAAGCTATGTATCCTCCCGGTTCTACTTTTAAATTGCTTAATGGTTTAATCGCTGAAAAAGAGGGAATTGTCAATGCATCAACGATCTATTCCTGTCCGGGAGGATATATCATGGACAAGCATACGATCAATTGTCACCATGTCGGAGCTACCAATTTAGTCTCAGCAGTACAGCATTCCTGTAATTTCTATTTTTGTAAGGTCTTTTACAATATCATTTCTAATAAAAAGAAATATCCTACCATTCAAGAGGGTTACCAAGCATGGAAAGATCAAGTAAATCTGATGGGTTTTGGACAACCTTTTGAGACGGATTTGCCGTTTGAGAATAAGGGAATTATTCCGTCAGTTGACTATTTTGACAAACTATACCACGGGCGATGGAATGGTAATTCGGTAGTTTCTATGGGAATTGGTCAAGGAGAAGCTGCTACTACACCAATTCAAATGGCTAATTTACTGTCAATTATTGCTAATAAAGGTTATTATATTAAACCTCATATCATTAAAGCAATTAGTACTATGGATAATCCTAACAATCGTTTTGCTGAAAAAATTGATGTAGGGCTTAAAGAGGAATATTTTGATCCTATTCTTAAAGGCATGGAATTGGCAGTAGAAGCCGGTACCGGAAGGGCAGCCCGAATACCGGGCATCAGAATAGCCGGCAAAACTGGTACTGCTCAGAACCCTCACGGGAAAGATCATTCCGTATTTGCCAGTATTGCACCTGTAGATAATCCCAAAATTGTAGTTTTTGTTTTAGTGGAAAATGCCGGTTGGGGTGCCTCTGTTGCGGCACCTATTGCAGGTCTTATTATGGAAAAATACCTCAAAGGCGAAGTAGCTAATAAAGACGCAGAAAATAGAATTATCTCTTTATCAATTAAATATTAATGTAATTTATCCATGCAAGCATACCTTAATCTTCTTCAAAAAATTATTGAAAACGGAACCTATAAAGCCGACCGTACCGGCACCGGAACCTACAGCATTTTTGGTCATCAATTGCGATTCGACCTCAAGGAAGGGTTCCCATTACTGACTACCAAAAAACTACACCTTCAGTCTATCATTTATGAATTGTTATGGTTTTTGAATGGCGATACGAATGTAAAATACTTGAATGAACATGGGGTTTCTATATGGGATGAATGGGCAGATGAACATGGCGATTTAGGTCCTGTATATGGGAAGCAATGGCGTTCATGGCTTACTGCTGACGGCAACACAATAGATCAGATTTCAGATCTGATAGCTCAAATAAAAACAAATCCCGATTCCAGAAGGCTGATTGTTTGTGCATGGAATGTAGGAGATATTCCTAAAATGGCTTTGCCACCTTGTCATCTGCTATTCCAATTTTATGTGGTGAATGGTGAATTGTCTTGCCAATTATACCAACGAAGTGCAGACCTCTTTCTGGGAGTCCCTTTCAACATTGCGTCTTATGCGTTACTGCTCATGATGGTAGCCCAAGCTACAGGTTTACAACCGAGATGGTTTGTTCATACTTTTGGGGATGTGCATATCTATGCTAACCACTTAGAACAAGCTAAGTTACAACTGACCCGATACCCTCGCCCATTGCCTACAATGATCGTCAATCCGGAAGTGAAAGACATCTTTAGATTCCAATACGAAGATTTTACTTTAACCCATTACGACCCATATCCCCACATTAAAGCACCGGTAGCAGTATAGTTGCATAACTTTATTTTCTCTGAAAGGCATTTACTTCAAATAGCGGCAAAATAGAATAAAAATGTTCAAAAATTTCGCTTTGAATATCTTCATAAATGCTCCAGTTTGTTGTAGTTGTAAAACAATAAATTTCAATTCTTAGTCCGTATTCATTTGGGGATAATTGACGTACTAAGGTAGTCACTTCATTACTGATCATAGGATGATTTTTTAGATAAGATAGCAAATAAAGCCTCAAGATTGCAAAATTTGTATAATCCGTAAAATTAACTATATTTTCAATATCTTTTGTAATAAGTGGAATCTTTTTATAACTTTCAATCATCTCTTGAGTACATGTTTTTAAGGAATTAATATCAATAAGCAGAGATCTTTTAATTCTTCTAAGTCCTTTTTGTTCAATTCCTCTCCAATTTTGAAACGAATCTGAGATCATCTGTTTCACCGGAATCGTAGTAATGGTATTGTCAAAATTACGGATTTTTACTGAAGTTAAATTAATTTCTTCTACCTCTCCATCTGCTTTATATTTATCCATAGTGATCCAATCTCCATTTCTAACTAAATCATTATTTGATAACTGAATACTATTGATAAATCCCACGATGGTGTCTTGAAATACCAACAATAATACTGCAGAAAAAGCACCAATTCCGGCTAATAGACCGGCAGGAGATTTATTAAGAATGATCGAAATGATCAAAATTGATGCTAAAGTCCAGATAATAATCATGATGACTTGAAAATAGCTTTTCATAGGTTTGTCTTTGGTTGCCTCTTTCTGTAATAAAATGTTTGTCAATGACTTGAAAAATGAATTGATGATTAAAGCAAAATTAACAATCAACCCAATATTCACTGCCGATAAAAAGAATATTTCCGTTTTTGTCCCAATAGGGAAAAATTGTGAAATCATTTTCTGCAGTAAAAAAGTTACCAATACTGATGCAAAATAGGTGAAAATTTTTTCTTTTAACAATTCTTGAATCCATAAAGATTTTTTTTTGTGTCCAATCTTTTTTGCTACTGAAAAAAAGATCTTTTTTAATACATAACTTAGTATAAACCAAACTAATAAAAGACCAATGATGACAATAATAGAAGCGATTATTCTTGCCCAAAATAATGGACAATGAATTTTAGTGAAAAACTCAACTAATAAGTTAATGACAAAATAAAACATGAGAAATAATTTTATATCTATATTGAAGTTGCAAATTTACACAAAATAAAATGTAAATTTTCTGTTTTTATTGTCCAATTGGTAAAAAAAATGTATTTTTCCTCTATATTTTTTGAGAGAAAATTTATGTGT
>JAITTF010000015.1 GCA_031287215.1 Bacteroidales bacterium | reverse complement strand
GATCCTACCGATAGAAACATCATTGCTACTGCAATAGCCACTAATCGTACTCTTATCTCCGGTGATACTCATTTTTATCATTATGAAAAGTCGGGTTTAAGGTTTGTGAAAATATAGATTATACAGCGGTATTTTATACACGTACACCAACTTACTGTTTTCATTTGCTCCACGACTGCCAACCTTGTTGGCAGTTCCTTTTTTAGCGAAGTAGTCTTCTATTTCGCTTGCTATTTTTGCGCTGTAGGCATAGTATGCTTTAAAGTGCCTCATGTCCGGTTCTTCGGTCAGGTGCTCTACTTTGCGCCGATCTACATCGCCGGTTATACCCACATACCACCGGTAGTGGGTCCCCTGTATATAGGAGTTGTCCCTAATATGGTTGTTGATCTTAGCTACTATACTTCTATAGGTTTTAGTTTTCATCGTTTTGCTATCTTTTTTTGTACCGGAATTATTCGATTCGTGCCGGAATTTTGTTTTATTTTTATTTACTTCTATACGCCTTTTTTACTTAATCATAGTAAGATTAAGTTTGCAAATATACATTAAATTTTTCAATTATACACAGACATATTAAATTTTCCCTCAAAAAATATAGAGGAAAGATACAAAAAAATATTTTTTTTTGAAAAAATATTTTTTGACGGTCTCCTTTTTTTCAACATTTTTTGTACCTTTGCAGCCCAAAAAATGGAAGAGTTGAGAAAGAATCCAAAAAGAGAAGAATTTAAACTCCGACTTATGGGAGTAGGGATTGGAAAACATTCTTTTTCAATTGTTTGTGATGACACGTTCTTTGAATTAGCTGGTATTGAGGCAGGTCAAGAAAGCCAGATTCTATTAGATATCGAAATGCATAAAAAGGAGACTTTTATTACTTTTTCTTTCAATTTTAACGGAAAAATAGTTCTTCCCTGCGACCGATGTTTAGATCCTGTTGATATTCTACTGACCTTTAAAAACGAGTTAATGGTTCAATATAGTTCTATGATTCAACAACTTAATACGGAAGATGATGATTTATGGACTATTTCTGAAAATGAGTTTGAAATTGACATTTTCCATTTTGTGTATGAATCTATTTTATTGGCAATACCGATTAAAATTGCACATCCAGAAGATGAAAAGACAGGTTGTAATCCTGAAATTATAGAAAAATTAAAAGAGATTTCTCTCTCAGAAGAGGCAATTGACCCTCGCTGGGAAACTCTTAAAAATATAAACATAGAAAATAACTAATTAAAAAATAATATTATGCCGAATCCGAAGAGACGACACTCAGCAATGAGAAGAGATAAGAGAAGAGCTCACGATTTTATGGTTGCTCCTCAACTAACTACCTGCGGACATTGTGGTGCAGCTATTTTGCCTCACAGAATTTGTCCTGAATGTGGTTACTATAGAGGTAAACAAGCCATTGAAACTGCAAGCGCTACTATCTAATAGTTGAGCTGTTTGTGTTAATTTTTTTTACAGTTGACAATATTCTATTGTTCAACTGTTTCATTATTAATAAGATATGAACCTTGTTTTTGCCACCCATAACCAACATAAAACCGACGAAATTCGCCATATTATCGGGAATCATTTTACAATACAAAACTTGAAAGATATTGGTTGCTTTGAAGAAATAGAAGAAACTACCAATACCCTTCAAGGAAATGCACTTCTAAAAGCGCAATATGTTTTTAACAAGTATGGAATAAATTGTTTTTCGGATGATACAGGACTTGAAATTGAAGCCCTAAATGGTGCTCCCGGAGTGTTTTCGGCAAGATATGCCGGAGAACCCTGTTCCTTTGAAGATAATATGAACAAAGTTTTGAAAGAACTGAAAGGCATAACCAATAGAAAGGCTTCCTTTAAAACTGTAATAGCCTTGATTTTGGATGGAAATCAATATTTTTTTGAAGGTGCAATCGAAGGCTGTATTACGACAGAAAAAATGGGAATAGCCGGTTTTGGATATGATCCTATTTTTTTACCTCAAGGTTATTCTAAAACCTTTGCTGCACTTGGTGATGATGACAAAAATAAAATCTCTCATCGCGCTATGGCTGTTCATAAACTAATAAATTTTCTTTCTACTCAATCTTGAACTCTTTTTTTTATTTTCTTCTTCTCTTCTAATCAAAAAAAAAATTGTACATTTGTACTTTGATTTTTAGTGAATAAATTACATAAAAAAAGCAATGAAAGTAGATATTTTATTAGGATTACAGTGGGGAGATGAAGGAAAAGGTAAGGTCGTTGACCTGATTACGCCCGATTATGATGTTATAGCTCGCTTTCAAGGAGGTGCTAATGCCGGTCATTCGCTCGTTTTTGGAAGTATTAAACATGTTTTACATCTTATTCCTTCGGGCATTTTTCATCCTGATAAGGTCAATATTATTGGGAATGGCGTAGTACTTGACCCCGTTACTTTTAGAGAAGAGATCCAAGACCTTCGCAATTTGGGCGTTGAACCTACCCAAAACCTCTTTATTTCTAATAAAACTAACCTGATCTTACCTACTCATCGCCTGTTGGATGCCGCTTTGGAAGCTAAAAAAGGAAAAACTAAAATCGGTTCGACCCTCAGAGGTATAGGACCCGCTTATACGGATAAAACCGGCAGAAATAATCTGCGCATACAGGACATTTTTACTGCTGATTTTGAGGAAAAATTCCAACAACTCACCCATACACACCTTGAATTGTTACACTTATATCAATCTGATAAAATTGACCAATTAGAAAAAATGAATCAAGAGTGGTTTTCTGCTTTAGCTACCCTCAAAGAGTTTACTTTTATTGATTGTGAATATGAGGTCTATCAATACCTGAAAGCGGGAAAAAGAATTTTGGCGGAAGGTGCTCAAGGTACGCTGTTGGACGTTGATTTTGGAGCTTATCCTTTTGTTACTTCTTCCAATACTATCGCTGCAGGTGCATTGACAGGACTTGGTTTTGCCCCTCAGCATACCGGAAAAGTTCTTGGCATTGCTAAAGCCTATTGTACTCGCGTAGGAAATGGTCCTTTTCCTACAGAACTTTTTGATGAAACCGGGAATCTACTCCGTGAAAAAGGTGCCGAATTTGGTGCTACTACCGGAAGACCGCGCCGCTGTGGATGGCTTGATTTAGTCGCACTTAAATATGCAGTGATGATTAATGGTGTTACGGACTTAATACTCACTAAAGCGGATGTCTTGTCATATTTCGACACTATCAATGTCTGTACATCCTACAAAGTAGGCGGTCAAATTACGCAAAGAATCCCAGCCGACAATAATGCCGTTATTGAACCACAATATACAGTTCTCAAGGGTTGGAAAGAAGACATTACACCGTTGACCTCTTATGATCAATTTCCTGCAGCATTGAAAGATTATATTGCTTTCATTGAAAAAGAGACCGACGTTAAGATTGCTATTATTTCAGTGGGACCCGACAGAGCACAGTCGATAAAAAGATAACATCATGAAACACAATTCCCTACTCTTAATTCTATTTTTGATAGTTTTGGTACTTTGTGCTTCTTGTGCCCCCCAAATTTATGGCAGAACACAAACCCGGAAAAACCGAAAATGTGGTTGCGAAAGATTGATTTTGGATCATCCTCAAGAAGGTTTATACAAAATCAGGACTCCAAATCAGGAAAAAATTTGATATTTATAAAATTTAATAATCCAATATTTTTAACAATGAAAAAATTATCAGTTGTCATTATGGTATGTATAGTATGTTTGCTTTCGGGTTGCAAACCAAAACAACCTGCAACTACGGAAAAAAGTGATTTACAAATCAAAACGGAAGAGTTTGTTTATGTAGATTTAACCTCAGATTTAGTGAAAGGCCTCTCCGAAAACGACAAACAATTGCTCTCTATTTTCTTTAAAATTGGAGAAATTATGGACAATCTTTTCTGGAAGCAGACTTTTGGAGATAAAACCGTTTTAGATACTATTCAAAACCAATGGACAAAAGAATTTGTAGCGATTAATTATGGTCCTTGGGAGCGATTAAACGACAATCAACCCTTTATTGCAGGATTTGGATTCAAACCTGCCGGTTGTCAATTCTACCCACAAGATATGACCAAGGATGAGTTTTTAGCCTTTAATGACCCCAATAAAGAGAGCCTATACACTGTTATTCAACGCAATGCAGATGGGTCTTTGAAAAGTGTTTGGTATCATGAAGTTTATAAAGAGGAGATCGCTCAAGTGTGTGCACTGTTAGATCAAGCTATCGCCATCGCAACAGATGAAGGCATGAAAACCTTCTTAATAGAACGTAAAAAATCCTTTGAAACGGATGATTATTTTGCCAGTGATATGGCTTGGATGGATATGAAACAGAGCTTTATAGATTTCGTAGTAGGACCTATCGAAAATTATGACGATAAATTAAACGAAGCAAAAGCCTCTTATGAATCATTTATCTTAATTAGAGATGTAAAAAAAGGGGAAGAGCTGGGAAAATTTATTGCCCTGTTGCCTGAATTACAAAAAATATTACCTGGCGAAGCTAAATACAAGACTTTTGTTCCGGGTACCTCTTCAGACTTAAATGTTTATGATGCCGTCTATTATGCAGGTGATTGTAATGCAGGGAGCAAAACTATTGCGATAAATCTGCCTAACGATGACCGTGTAAATGCACAAAAAGGAACACGCCGTTTGCAACTTAGAAATGCCATGCAGGCTAAGTTTGACCATATCATGATGCCCATTGGAAAGTTGATCATTGAGCCTGCTCAACAAAAATATTTAAAATTTGACGCCTTCTTTTGGAATGTCATGTTACACGAAGTATCACATGGATTGGGCGTAAAGAATACTATTACCGGAAAAGGAAGTGTTGACAAAGCCATGCAAACCGAACAAACCTCTTGGGAAGAAGCAAAAGCAGACGTATTAGGACTTTTCTTGAATTGTTATCTCATTGAAAAAGGAGAAATTACAAATATTTCGGTAGAAGATGCACTGACTACATACGTAGTTGGTATCTTACGTTCAGTTAGATTTGGTGCCTCCAGTTCACATGGTAAAGCCAATATGATGTGCTACAATTGCATGGAAAAGGGTGGTGCTATTGTCCGCAATGCCGATGGAACTTACCATATAGACTTTGATAAAGCCCGTAAAGCAATGGAAGAGTGGGGCGCATTAATTCTCAAAACCCAAGGTGATGGAGATTATGATTTTGCTGTTAAATATAGAAACGA
Source organism: Bacteroidales bacterium (assembly GCA_031287215.1). Lineage (GTDB taxonomy): Bacteria > Bacteroidota > Bacteroidia > Bacteroidales > WCHB1-69 > JAGVVH01. Next base: position 2,304 of record JAITTF010000015.1, on the reverse strand, counting down.
AAACGGCATCATTGGCACATTATTACAAAAAGATTTAGATAAAATCAACACCTCCGGTATTCCTAAAGATATTCGCTTTAATCAGGGTGCCAAAGTTTTGGGAATAGAATAATATTTGTTTTGTTGAAAAAATCAAAAAAGAGGTGTTTTACATCTCTTTTTTTTGTACTTTTGTAGCCTTAGTTCAAAAGAGGCTCTTTGAACTGTCTAATAGCAAGTTAACCTCATTTGTCAAATTAAAAAAAACAGATTTACCTAAGTAAATCGCAAAAGAAAAAATGTCAGAAGAATTATTAAACACTCCTGAGGAAGTTAATCCTCAACCTGAAGAAGTTGTTGCTTCTCAAGAAGAAATTGTTACTCCTGTTGACGAAACTCTTGTTGAACCCGTTGTAGAAGAAGTTGTTGTTGAAAAACCGGCTCAAGAAGTGGAAAACGAATTACCGGGAACAACTCAAGAAGTTAAACCAAGATTTACTACTATTGCCAATGCTTATGCTGACGCTGAAGAATTTAGCTGGGATAACTTGGAAAAGAAAGGAAGTAAATACTCTGCTTCAGAACACGAAAAATTAGAGGATTTATATACCAAATCTTTTAAATCTATTGATGAACAAGCTGTTTTAATGGGCTCTGTAGTTTCTATCAACAGTAGAGAAATTGTGGTTAACATCGGTTTCAAGTCTGATGGTGTGATCTCTGCTTCAGAACTTCGTTATTGTCCAAACCTAAAAATTGGAGACGAAATAGAAGTTTACGTTGAAAATCAAGAAGATGCTACCGGTCAATTAATCCTTTCTCACAAAAAAGCACGCATGCTGAAAGCATGGAATCGTGTTAATGAAGCTTATGAAAGTCAGGAAGTTATTACCGGATACGTTAAATGTAGAACTAAAGGTGGTCTTATCGTGGATGTTTTCAATATAGAAGCATTCTTACCTGGTTCACAAATTGATGTCAAACCGATCAGAGATTATGACATCTTCGTCAATAAAACAATGGATTTCAAAGTGGTTAAAATTAACCATGAATACAAAAACGTTGTAGTTTCTCACAAAGCGTTGATTGAAGATGAATTAGAAGCTCAAAAAGCTGAAATTATCTCCAGCCTCGAAAAAGGACAAGTACTCGAAGGTACCGTTAAAAATATCACCAGTTACGGCGTATTTATTGACCTTGGTGGCGTTGACGGCTTGATCCATATTACCGATTTATCATGGGGAAGAATTACACACCCTGAAGAAGTTGTACAATTAGACCAAAAAATCAATGTGGTTATCCTTGATTTCGATGAAAATAAAAAACGTATTGCTTTAGGATTAAAACAATTAACTCCACATCCTTGGAACGCGTTAGACGAAAATCTGAAAATTGGAGATCATGTTAAAGGTAAAGTTGTTGTGATCGCTGATTATGGTGCATTCTTAGAATTAATTCCGGGCGTTGAAGGTCTTATTCACGTTTCAGAAATGTCATGGTCACAGCATTTACGTACCGCTCATGACTTCCTTAAAGTGGGTAATGAAGTAGAAGCTGTTATCCTTACCTTAGACCGCGAAGAGAGAAAAATGTCTTTGGGTATCAAACAGTTAATTCCTGATCCATGGGCTAATATCTACGAAAAATATCCTGCCGGTTCTAAACATACTGCTACTGTTCGTAACTTTACAAGTTTTGGTATCTTTGTTGAAATGGAAGAAGGCGTTGATGGCTTAATTCACATTTCAGACCTCTCATGGTCAAAGAAAATCAAACACCCTGCAGAATTTACCAAAATTGGTGAATCTATTGAAGTTGTAGTTCTTGAAGTCGATAGCGAAAACCGCAGATTGAGTTTAGGTCATAAACAATTGGAAGAAAATCCTTGGGAAGCATACGAAACCATGTTCCCAATAGGTTCTATCCATGAAGGTACGATCGTAAATCAAGGTGAAAAAGGGGTTGATGTTGCTCTTGTTGATGGTATTGAAGGTTTTGCTTTCAATCGTTCTTTATTAAAAGAGGACAAAAGTACGGCTCACGTTGGCCAAACACTCCAATTTATGGTTGTAGATTTCTCTAAAGACAACAAAAAAATCAATCTTTCTCATGTCAGAACTTGGCAAGAGTCAAGAGAAGAAGAGACCAAACGCACCATGTCTGACGACAAAAAACGCGCCAGAGACATTTTAAAAATCAATGATAGTATCGAAAAAACTACGCTCGGAGATTTAGAAATTCTTCAAAATATTAAAGATGATTTAGAAAAAACTGAAGAATAATACTTCAAATATTAAAAAGGAAAAGGCTTCAAAGGAAGCCTTT
>JAITTF010000249.1 GCA_031287215.1 Bacteroidales bacterium | reverse complement strand
ATAATATGTTTGGTCTTTTCAGTGATCGAGTATAAATTGGTTGCAAAATAGATGTCGTGCAATTGATAGGTAGAGCCTTTTTCTACCTTCTTGATTTCGGCATTATTTGTAACTACATTGTGCTTTGCTTCTGAGAGATGCACAATCTTGGTGTCGAAAGCATGACCCTCTTTCTTTACGTTGACAATAACATCTGTAGGGCAATTTTCATCAATATGTGTAGAAAGAGCATATTCTCCGGAATTGGGATTAACGGTAGTTTTAGAAATTACTTTTGAGGTAGTATCCCGTAATTCGACTACTGTATTGTGAAAATCATCGTCTTCAATTTCCACTTTTCCTTTGATGATAATCATGTTGGTAGGGCGGGCTTTTTCATATAAATCAAACTTATAGATATTCCAAATCTCATTTTCAATATTATTAGAGGAAAAATAACCGGTTTTTCCGTCCAAACTGACAAAAAAGTTGACTTCATCTTTTTCAGAATTGATAGGATAACCCAGATTGACGGGCGTAGTCCATTGATGTTCATTGTTTATACGAGAGTAGAAAATATCTTGTCCTCCTAAGCCTTGGTGCCCTGAAGAGGAAAAATAGAGCGTTTTACTGTCAGTATGTAAGCAAGGAGAGCGTTCATCACTTTCAGTATTAATAGTTTTGCCGGCATTTACCGCTTTTCCCCAGCTGCCGTCGGGTTGCCTTCTTGAGTACCAAATATCGCTGTCTCCTCTTTTGCCTGGGGAGGTAGATTTCCCGGCAACTCTATCGCTTACAAAAAACAGAATATTGCCATCAGAGCTGAGAGAAGGCTGTGATTCCCATGAATCCGGTAAATTGACATTGTTGCCCAATGCTTTAGGTTCGCTCCACTCGCCATCAATAAATTCTGAAGAGTATAAATCGTAATTAGGATAGGAGTTGACCATCGTTTTTTTAGAAAAAATAAGATAGTCATTGTTCAGATTGATCGCTGGGCTGCCCTCATTAGAAGTCCGATTAAAGGGGTAGGGGAGCGGTTTCCCTTGTTCGTAATTGCCATCAGGTAATCGTTTGCTGATACAAAAAAACTCTTTAGATTCACTATCCGAAAAGGGATTGTTTTTGTCTTTCAAGGGTTGCACACGAGTAAAATAGAAATATTTACCATCAGGAGAAAGTGTAGCCAAATATTCATGGTTTTTGGTCGATATATTTTGTACTGTAATCGGCTGGAAAAGAACAGGATTGTTTAAAATCTTATCAAAAAAACCGGAACGTTTGATGATGGTTTCAGCCTCTTCAAAGTCGGTAGGGTTTTTCACTAACTCTTGATTGTCAATTAATACTTTAGCAAATTTTACCGCTTCAGCAAAATTTTCAGCAAAATAACTTAAACGTGCCGCATAAAGGGCATATTGGATTTTAGGGTAGTGAGAACAGATCGCATAAATGCGACTAAAGGCTTCTAACGCTTTACGAGTTGAGGAACTGTCTTTACGGTTAAACCCATTGTTCTGAACGGGAAAATAGTACGCAATGCCATAGTAGTAATTAAGGTCAAGATCGTTGGGATTTTGTGCTAACAGTTCTTTGTAAATTTTGAGCGCTTGCTCTTTATTTCCTGAATTTTGCAGTTTTAACGCTTTTTTTAGCTCTTTTTCTGCTGATTTATCTATAATCTGAACACAAGGGTCAACATTTTCTTCATCTTCTTGAGCTTCAAGAAAAAGTGGGATAAAGAGTAGTAATACTAAGAAAATATATATTTTTTCCATGGCAGACGTAAACTGATTAATGTATTTTTTGTAACAAAATAAAGTCAAGGACGACCATGGCAGCCATCGCTTCCACTATGGGAAGTACACGTGGCACCACAGAAAGATCGTTAGGGGTTGTAGAACGATAAGTAATAGGATTCCCTTCAAAATCTATAGTTTGTTGCTCTAAATTGATAGATGGAATGGGCTTGAAAGCGAGGTTGAAAATTACGGGTTCCCCATTTGTAATGCCGGCTTGTACTCCGCCGTCGTGATTAGTTTGAAAAGAAAAATCCGAATTTTGAAGATCATTATAATCACTGCCGCACATGATAGCACTCTCAAATCCTTTGCCTATTTCAAATCCTTTACAAGCATTGATAGAGAGCATAGCGTAAGCTAAGCGAGCTTGGAATTTATTATAAACAGGATCCCCTAATCCTGTCGGAAGATTGTATATAGTACAGGCTATTTTTGCCCCAAAACTATCTCCCTCTTTTTGAGGAATCCCGGTAGCCATGACAGCCGTTTCTATGGTAATATGATGTTGAGCGAGTGCCAATTTAGCGATCGCACCCGCCACCACTCTGCAAATAGTCTGGCGTGCTGAGGCTCTATCGCAGAAATTATTGCCAAGAGCACCATATTTTTCTTTATAAGTAAAGGAAGCATGAGACGGCTTGATGATATTAAGACTTGCTGAATCAATAGTGGTATGTGCATTTTTAATGATAAAACCTATAGGAGCTCCGGTAGTATTGCCGTTGGTAATTCCCGAATAAAAAGAGACTTTTTCAACTTCTTTTCTCTTGGTTGCAAATGGATGATTACCGCCAGCTCTTCTTATTAATTCATTGTCAATAAATTTCTTGTCAATAAATAATCCTATCGGACAACCCTCAATAATGCCCCCCAGAGCCTCACCATGACTCTCTCCACAATCAGTTAAACGATAAAGTTCTCCGAAATGATCCATTTTTTAATGATTAATGGTTAATAATTCATGATTAACTTTTTAATTTTTAATTTTCAGTCTCTTCCAAATTTATTAATCATATACCCTACTGTAATAAAAATATTATGATTTTTCTGAGCATAAGAGGAGGTGGTACCCAATCCGACCCAATTAGGCTGAAAAGCGTAGTTCTTGATTCCAAAATAGTAACCAACTCCTATTTTAAATTTACTACTAAATATCAAACTAATTTCAGCACTCAACCCGGAGTCTATGCGATAATAGAGCTGCTGTTGCGTGTTGTCAACAAAAAAATCAGAGGTCTCTGTGATAGTATTAATGATTTTAGAATCAACCGAATATTCGTTTTCAGTGGTTACATTGCCCACAATACCATAAGCGATATAGGCACCCAAATTGAATTTTATGGCCAATTTTTCAGAAAATGAGTGTTTATAACTAAATTGAAGCGGAATATTGATATACGTCAATCTATATTCTTCCGTACTTTTTAAGAGGGTATCTGCACGTTGCATCTGCTCAAATTTATTTTGGACTCTAAGATAATCTACACTAAGACCAAAAGTTAAGAACCAATTTTTTGCTATCTTATAATCTGCTAAAACGCCCACTTTAAAGCCCGGCAAAAAACTGAAATTATTTTCGTGAGCAGGGGTAAAATTAACAGATTTTGTACTAAAATTTCCAAAAGTAGCACCCGCTTGAATGGTAAGAGACCATTTTCGTGGGATAGTATCGTTAATAGTAACAATATTAGCATGCACAAAATGGCATGTAAGGAAGAGTATACTAAGAATGATAATTTTTTTCATAAAATATTCGGTTCAATATTTATTTTGATGTCAATAGATGATCAATATATTTTTCAGTTCGAGTTTTAAGTAGTCTTTCTACTTCTTCTATCGTTTCTGACCCTTTTACTTTCTCTTTTACAGAAAAATAAAACTTTATTTTGGGCTCTGTACCGGAAGGACGAACGGTAATGATAGTACCATCTTCAGTGTAAAATTGTAAGACATCAGAGGAAGGTAGCGAAATTTTGATCGTTTTATCTGCAATAGTATCGATACAAATCTGTTGTTTATAATCTAAAAACTTAGTTACTTGAGACGAGGCAATCATTTTGGGAGGATTTTCTCTAAAAGTTTGCATCATTTTCCGGATTTCAACTGCACCGGAGGCTCCTTTTTTAGTTATGGAAACCTGTTCTTCGTAATAGTAACCATAATCTCTATATAGTTGATGTAATAAATCTACAACCGTTTTTCCTTCTGTGCGCAACATGGCAGTCATCTCCGCAAATAGGCAACAAGTTACATTGGCATCCTTATCCCTAACACTATCACCAATGAGAAAACCGTAACTCTCCTCACCGCCGCATAAAAACTGCTTTTTTCCTTCGTACTCTGCTATTTTCCCTGCAATATATTTAAAACCGGTTAATACATCTTCACAACCTACATTGAAGTCTAATGCAATGTCGCTGATTAATTCGGTAGTAACAATGGTTTTAACTACAAATTCATTGCCGGTAAGTTCATGATTTCTCTTTTTCTCCGACAAAATATAATAGGTAAGCAAAGCAGCAACACTATTGCCATTTAGCAACACCATCTCTCCGTCATTATTGCGCACCGCAACCCCTACACGGTCGGCATCGGGATCAGTAGCCATCACAATGTCGGCATTGATCTTATCGGCTTTTTCTAAAGCTAATTGGAGGGTCGAACGCTCCTCAGGGTTAGGATATGGAGTAGTGGGAAAATTGCCATCCGGCTCAACTTGCTCTTCAACTACCGCGACATGGTGAAAGCCGCTTCTCTTTAAAACATCGGGAATAATAACCCCTCCAGTGCCATGTAAAGGAGAATAAACAATGCTAATATTGTTCTTCGCATTCAATGCCTCGGGATGTAAGGTTAATTCTAAAATATTTTCAATATATTGTTCGTCAGTCTCTTTTCCTATCATTGTAACCAGTTCCGAATTTCTATTCCGATGTACTTGATTGAGTTTGCTGATTTTTTCCACCTCTTTAATGACATTTTTATCGTGAGGTGGTAGCAGTTGTCCGCCATCTTGCCAATAGACTTTATAACCATTGTACTCTTTGGGATTATGAGATGCCGTAATGACTATTCCTGAATGACAAAGATATTTTCTTACCGTAAATGAAAGTTCAGGGGTGGATCGTAAAGCAGAAAATAGGAAACACTGTATGCCGTTGGCACTCAGTACGTCCGCTGCAATATCGGCAAAAAATCGACTATTGTTTCTGGAGTCGTAAGCAATAGCCACACGAATCTCTTCCTGGTCAAATTGCTGTATTAAATAATTGGCAAGTCCTTGAGTTGCTGCCCCTACAGTATATTGGTTCATCCGGTTGGTACCTACACCCATTACGCCTCTCAATCCGCCGGTACCAAATTCTAAATTCCGGTAAAATGCGTCTGATAACTGCTGAGGATCATCCTTTTGCAATCTTGTGATTTCAATTTTTGTAGCTAGATCATAGTTGTCTTCCAACCATAAATCGATCTTTTTTTCGATCTTTTCCATAGTGAGTGATTTTATTTTGCAAAAATACTCAATTTTTTGTTTCTATAGATTTATTTATCATAAGAAAAAAAGGAAATAATTAATTTTTACTGTTTTATCAATTTTCGATAGTGTATAGGTTTTATTGATATAAAATTGTAATATCTTAATATTTAGTAGATTACAAAAAATCTTACTATATTATAACATTCTGATAATCAACTAATTATGATTTGTATCAATAAAAGGCAGACACTATCGAAAAAGAAGTCGCTACATTCTGCTTTTTTTTGTACTTTTGCAGCGCAAAATGTAGAACAGAATGATCAATAGACGTTATTTGAGAACTAAAGTGATGCAGGCTATATACGCTCACGCTATTATTGGAAATGAGAATATTGTTGCTGGTGAAAAGAAATTAGATCAGGCTATTCACTCGTGTTATACCCTTTTTCTGACTTTTGTTGCTATTTTTCCTGAGCTAAAAATCAGTCGCCTTAGAAAATTTGAAGAGCTGAAAACAAAAATAAATCCCTCCTTTGAGGATATTAACCCAAATACTAAATTTGTTGATAATAAAGTAATTGAGTTCATTGAAGAGAATGTTTTACTGAATCGATTGTGGAAAGAAAACAAAATAAATCCATTTGTCAATCAAAAAGATATTGTCATTAAAATTTTTCAGGAAATTGTTGATACGGAGGAATATCAGAATTATATGCAGCATGAAGAGAGAAGTTTTTCCGAAGATAAAAAACTGATTTTGTTTATCATTGAAGGAGTATTTGCTGATAGTACGCTCTTACATTGGTTTTTAGAAGAGATTAATGTCAATTGGTTTGACGATTATAATGTGGCACTCTTGATGCTCTACAAAAATATAAATAGTTTTACAGAAAAAAAAGGAGCACTCAATAAGATTTTACCAATTTTCCAAGATGCCGAAGAGGATGTGCCTTTCTATAAAGATTTATATCGTAAAACAGTGATTAATAATGATTATTACGAATCTTTAATAGAACCTAAATTGCAAAATTGGGAAAAAGAAAGGGTTAATATGATGGATATGATTCTTCTGAAGATGGCAATCTGTGAATTGATAGAATTTCCTACTATACCTGTTAAAGTGATTATTAATGAATACATTGAATTAGCCAAAAATTATAGCTCACTCAAAAGTGGAAGCTTTATTAATGGCTTATTAGATCAAGTAATTCAGCAACTTAGAGAAGAAGGTAAATTACATAAAATTGGTAGAGGTTTAATTGAAAATTAATATAGAAATGATGAACTTTAAAAATGTTTTGTTTTTGCTGTCGTTGATTTTGTTTTGCTCTTGTGGCAATAACAAAAATAGTACCGGAATTACCGTTGAAGATATCACTAATCCTGCTTCTGCGGATGAAGCACATAGTAAAGACAGAGAGAAATTGCCAGTGATTACTTTTGAAAAAACAGAACATGATTTCGGAAAAGTTACTCAAGGTGAACGGCTTAGTTATACTTTTCATTTTACTAATACCGGAAAAAGTGATTTGATTATCGAAAATACACAATCTTCATGTGGTTGTACAACCTCTATTCCTCCTAAAGCTCCTATTAGACCGGGTGAAAAAGGGGAGATCAAAGTTACTTTTGACTCTAAAAATAAAGAAGGATCCGTTTCTAATGGCGTAGCTGTCATGGCAAATACCTATCCGATGTACACGATGGTCAAAGTAACTGCCGAAGTAATTAAACGTAAATAATTAGAAATAAAGACATTAACAAATAAATTTATTAATTAAAAAAACAAGTATTAAAGTATGAATTGGTTTTATTTATTACAAGACACTGCAGCTCCTGCAACACAAGGAGGTGGTGGTATGATGTGGATTATGCTTTTGTTGATCATAGTAGTTTTCTATTTCTTTATGATTCGTCCACAACAGAAAAAACAAAAACAGATGCAAAGTTATCGAGATACTCTTCAAAAAGGTGATAAAGTGGTTACTATTGGAGGCGTACATGGTAAAATTGACGGAGTAAAAGATACCTCTTTTCTCTTAGAAATTGCTGATGGTGTTAAAATTGAAATAGACAAAGCAGCAATCGCTGTGGGAGCTACCGATATGAAAAAGAAAAAAGAAGCTTAATCTCTGATGGTTAGAGGAAAAACTGTTTATAATAAAATTAAATTACCTCCATTAGCGTTCTTAATTTGTTTTGTGATCGCTTTTTCGGGTTGGGCACTGTTTAAATTGTCAAAAATTTATACGGTTTCTTATAGTTACGCTGTTAATATTACTGATTTACCGGCTAATTATAAGGAAGTAGCACTTTCAGACTCTACGCTTGTGCTCACTTTTCAGGCAAAGGGTATTCATTTTATTAGTTCTAAATATTCTGAAAAAAATAGAGTTATAGACCTTTCAGTCAAAGATATGACCAAACTTTACCGAAAGAAAAATAGTTATACCTTTAATAATAAAAACCTTACAGACTATATCAAATCGTTGTCCGATTATGAAGAAGAGTTTGTTCAGGTAAAAGAACCTGAATCGTTGACTATTGACCTTCAATAATGATTAAAATTGCCTTAACAGGTGGCATAGGAACAGGGAAAAGTTATATTTCTCTACAGTTTGTAAAAATGAATATTCCTGTGTATGAAGCTGATAAAGAAGCGAAAAAGTTATATGAACGAGAAAATGTTAAAAAGGCTATTTTTGCTTTATTTCCGGAAGTAGTTACTGACGACCATAAAATAGATTTTAACGTATTATCGGCAATCGTTTTTACGGATCAAATTCGACTACAATTACTAAATAAAATCATCCATCCTTTAGTGATGGATGGTTTTGATTTATGGGCAAAACAACAGCAACGCGAAGTGGTCATATTAGAATCGGCGATTATCTTTGAAAATAATCTGCAATCTCTCTTTGATTTAGTGATTTTGGTCGATGCCCCTCAAGAGTTTTGCATACAAAGAATAAAATTGAGAAATCCTACTTGGTCGGAGATTGAAATTCAACAACGGATCTGCACCCAACTGTCGCAAAACGAAAAGAAACGCTTGGCTGATATTATCATTGATAACGAAAAGGATGAAAATAGCATTATTTATAGATTACAAAACTATTAATTTTTTGAATGACTCCCACACAATGTTAATTTCTTTTTTTTAAGTACTATTTTTTTAAACTATTTTTATTACTTTTGCAAAACGAAAAAGTTGCATTAGCAACTTGATTTTTTTTTATAAAATAAATATAAAACATTCAAAATAAATATATTATGTCTAAAAATCTTTTTCTGGGTGATGAAGCAATTGCGCAAGGTGCACTTGATGCAGGTCTTTCGGGTGTATATGCTTACCCGGGGACTCCTTCTACGGAAATCACTGAGTTTATCCAACATTCTAAAGAGTCTGTCGCTAATAAGGTGCACAGTGAATGGGCTACTAACGAAAAAACGGCAATGGAAGCCGCAGTCGGTATGTCTTACGCAGGCAAACGTGCCTTGGTTTGTATGAAACATGTGGGCTTAAATGTTGCTGCTGACCCATTTATGAATGTCGCTATTACCGGTGCAAACGGTGGTATCGTGGTTGTAGTCGCTGATGACCCTTCTATGCACTCTTCGCAAGACGAACAAGATTCGAGATTCTTTGGAAAATTTGCCTATATTCCTATCTTTGAACCCTCTAATCAACAAGAGGCTTATGATATGACTTATGCGGCTTTTGACTTCTCGGAAAAATATCATACCCCTGTGATGTTGCGTGTTACAACCCGCTTAGCGCACTCTCGTGCAGGTGTAGAACGCAAAACTATTAAACCTCAAAATGAAATGCACCTCGATGCTAATCCCAAACAGTTTATTCTGCTTCCTATTTTAGCTAAACAATATTATGAACAGTTGTTGGCAAAACAACCTCAATTGGAAAAAGAGTCGGAAAATTCTCTTTTTAATACTTTTATTGATGGAAAAGATAAAAGTATGGGCATCATAACTTCTGGTATTGGCTATAATTACCTGATGGAAAACTATATAGAAATGCCTTGCCCTTATCCTGTCCTTAAAATCTGTCAATATCCTCTTCCTATTGAGAAGATCACCCATTTAATAGACACTTGTGATTCTGTTTTGGTTTTAGAAGAAGGATATCCGCTGATAGAAGAGCAATTACGTGGATTGTTAAATAGAACCGGCAAAATAAAAGGTCGTTTAGATGGCACTGTAAACCGTACAGGTGAATTAAATCCGAATATCGTTGGTAAAGCTTTGGGGATTCCGCAGATTGAAGGTGCTGCTATTCCTGAAATTGTAGCTCCCCGTCCACCGGCATTGTGTACAGGATGCCCTCATATAGATACCTATAATGCGCTGAATGAAGCGATGTTGCCTTATGGAAAAGGAAAAGTATTTTCAGATATTGGTTGCTATACATTAGGTGCATTGCCTCCTTACAATGCAATCTATTCTGCTTTGGATATGGGTGCTTCTATTACGATGGCTAAAGGTGCCGCTGATGCCGGATTATTACCTGCCGTAGCGGTGATTGGTGATTCTACTTTTACTCATAGTGGGATGACTTCACTCTTGGATGCTGTTTATGAACATACGCCGATTACGGTTATTATTTTAGACAATAGTACTACGGGTATGACAGGAGGACAAGATTCACATGCTTTTGGCAAAATAGAATCTATCTGTCTCGGATTAGGTGTTGAAAAAGAACACGTTAGAATTATTAAGCCTTTGAAAAATAGACACGATGAAAATCTTCAAATTATGAAAGAAGAGCTCGAATATCAAGGTGTTTCTGTTATTATTCCTACTCGTGAATGTATTCAAACACTCAGTAGAAGAGTAAAAGCTAACAAAAAGTAGTCATCATTAAAAAATAAAATTATCTTATGAAAATAGACATCATATTAGCAGGAGTAGGTGGACAAGGAATTTTATCCATAGCTTCTATTATTGGCTATGCAGCCGTAAAAAAAGGATTATATATGAAACAGGCAGAAGTGCACGGCATGAGCCAAAGGGGTGGTGATGTGCAATCACACTTCCGCTTAGCCGCTTATCCGATAGCTTCTGACTTAATTCCAAAAGGTAAAGCCGATTTAATTATCTCTGTAGAACCCATGGAGTCCTTGAGATACTTACCATGGCTCTCCCAAACAGGAATGGTCATTACTAACAATCAACCCTTTATCAACATCACTAATTATCCTTCTGAAGAGGTATTAGCTGCCGAGTTAGAAAAATTATCGGGTAAGGTGGTGATCAATGCCGACCAAATTGCTAAAGATTTAGGTTCAGCAAGATCTGCCAACATGGTAATCCTTGGGGCTGCTTCTCCATTTATAGATATGGATTTTGCTGCTATAGAAAATGCAGTAGAAGAGGTATTTGCACGAAAAGGGGAGGAGATCGTTAATGTCAATCTTGCTTGTCTCCGTGCCGGCCGCGAATTTGCACTGAAAGCTGGAAAATAAATTAGCTAAATATTATCATAAAAAAAAATCGCCTTCCCCATTTGGAGGACGATTTTTTTTTATTTATTTCAGTGTTAAGAACACTAACTAACTACTTAGTAGGTTTTGCTAATGCAGTAACTTTACTGATAATATCTTGTACGGTAGTCTTTTTGTAAGTGTAAACTACGCCTACATTGGTATTGATATTGGTGCCGAAAATGCTGTTGATGACAGAGGTTACAGAGTTGGCTGCCGGTAAACTTACCTCTTGAGTAGTGAGTTTTAAGGTATTGCCGTTATCGGTAATTTGATAATACATCGTTTCTGTTTCGCCATTTTGTAAAATATGGGTAACGGTTTTGGATGATTCATTGAACGAAAAGCTGCCGTAAGTAAAATATTTACTCCAAGTTTCTTTAGATCCAATTCCTTGAAGTGACAATAAATTAGATAAATCACCAATAGTGCTACTCAGGTCTTTTGCTCCTACACGGGTGTAATAACCGAGGCTGCCAAGACCGGCATAGCCAATGCTAAAGAGTGAAAAATAGTTGGAATTTAAGGAAGGAGTTTCAGCACCAAAAGCACTTCCACTAATGCCCGTACAGAGCCAATAACCATTCATTGGAGATTGTTCGACTTTTTTGTCACAACTGTTTGTAAGCAAAAATAGTAACATTACTACTAAGATAAAGGTTGTTTTTTTCATTGTTATTTGTTGTTTGTTTGTTGTTTTTCTAAGTGAATTTAATGTTTTTATTATCAATGCCGAAGCACTTTTTTCATCATGCAAAGATAATAATAAAATAGTTTTTCTTGCCTTTTTGAACTAAAATATATTTTTCGTTGATGAGTAGTGAGGAGGTGATGGCAAAATCTTCTTTTATTTTAGACTTGTTGATAGAGACTCCGTTGTCGGTCAACATCCTTCTGGCTTCTCCTTTGGAAGAGAAAATATTGGTTAATGCAACTAAGAACTCTATGGCAGGAATAGGTTCTTGGAGGATATTTTTATCTAATTTTACGGTAGGAACACCTTCAAAAACAGAAAGAAAAACATTTTCCGGCAATGAAGCAAGACTTTCGGCGGTTCCTTTTCCAAAAAGTATCTCAGCGGCATTCACTACAGCCTCATAATCTGCTTGAGAATGCACGTGTACAGTTAAATCTTTGGCTAAAGCTTTTTGTAGAATACGCAAATGGGGTTCAGCATCGTGAGCAACCTCCATAGATTCAATTTCTTCTTTAGTAAAAAGTGTGAAAATGCGGATGTATTTTTTTGAATCCTCATCCGAACAGTTCAACCAAAATTGATAAAATTCGTATGGCGAGGTCTTCTCAGGGTCAAGCCAGATATTTCCCTTTTCTGTTTTTCCAAATTTGCCGCCATCGGCTTTTGTAATCAAAGGACAGGTCAACCCGAAGGCTTCACCACCTGATTTTCTGCGAATTAATTCTGTGCCGGTGGTAATATTGCCCCATTGGTCTGAACCTCCCATCTGCAATTTACAGTTGTAATTTTGATTCAGAAAATAAAAATCATAACCTTGTACCAATTGATAAGAAAATTCCGTAAAAGACATGCCTTCGCCTTCGCCATTCAACCGTTTCTTGACAGAATCTTTTGACATCATGTAGTTTACGGTGATATGTTTGCCTACATCCCTGATAAAATCCAAAAATGACAACTCTTTCATCCAATCGTAATTGTTGACCAACAGTGCTTTGTTCTCATTTTGGAAATCAAAATCCAAAAATTTAGCCAATTGTTTTTTGAGGCAGTGCGTGTTATGAATAAGCGTTTCAACGTCTAAGAGGTTTCTCTCCAAAGATTTTCCTGATGGGTCTCCAATCATGCCGGTAGCGCCGCCAAGAAGGATTACAGGTTGGTGTCCACAACGTTGAAAATGACGCAAAATCATGACGCTGACTAAATGTCCTATATGCAACGAATCTGCCGTAGGGTCAATACCTACGTAGGCAGTCGTAATTTCTTTGTTGAGTTGTTCTTCTGTTCCGGGCATGTAGTCGTGCAACATGCCTCTCCATTTTAATTCTTCTAAAAAATTCATTGTGTCAATTAGTTAACAATATTTACATACCATTTTCTGGCATTTTTTTTAAGATAAAAATCCATGTCTTCCACCTGATTATCTATCGAAATATGGCATTGGCAAATCTGAATAGAGTCATTTAACGCTTTAGTGTTAAATATTTTAACCGCCACTTCCGTCTCTTTCAACGACTCTAAGTCTATATCTGTTTTAATCTCTTTCATCCAATCAATATATAGTTCCGATTCAGGGGTAGTATAGGGCTTTACTTCTTCAAATTCTCCTCTAAACCAATGATTTGCAAAATATTCTACCGTCTCTTTTTGACTTCTATACCTAAAATCAGGAATAGTTGGCAAGAGCAATAGACACATTAATACTGATATTGATATTAAATTTCGCATGGTAATGATTTAAGTGTGCAAAAATACAAAAATTATGAATTGTAGGAAAAAATAAATTTCTATTGTGGATATATGAATTAATCCTTAACTCCGCAAAAAATTACCCCTTCTAACAAAAAAATCGGCATTATTATTTGTTAGTGTTGATTTTTTTTGTATTTTTTCAATCACTTAATTAGGTTATCGTATAAATTATAATCAATTAAATATTATATAGTTATGTATTTATCGGAATGGATTCAACCGTTTAAAGAGCGCGGAACAGAGATTAAAATTATCGGCGGACACTTTTATAAATATGCCGTGAGTTACAAATACGGATAGTGTCTTCCTTTTATTGATATAAATTATAATCAGTTGATTATTAGAATGTTACGATACGATAAGATTTTTTTTGTAATTTACTGAGTATTAAGATGTTAAAATTTTATATCAATAAAACCTATACACTATCAATTATATTATTATGAATTATAAAATACAGTAATAGTAACTTATCAATTTTTTACCGGCATCAGTTCGATAATTTTTTCCGCATAACTCTTAGAAACTGGAATGTCGGGGATACTTTCCATATCCATGCTGACAATAAGTCCGTCTTTGTCTCTCTTGATGACATTGATTTTCTCAATATTGATCATAAAAGACCGATGACATCTGACAATGGGATAATGCAGTTTCTCATCTATGTTTTTTAGATTGTTGCGAAGCATGAAATGAGAAATTTTTTTCTTATTTAAATAATAGATAATGACATAATTATCAGCAGATTCTATATAAATAATATTGTTGGGCGAGACAGTAAAACGGATGGTGCCTTTTTCATCTCTAAAATTGAAGAGTTCAGGTTTGATAGTGGAAAAATCAACAAAATTGTCAGACTCAGGGATAGCACTGATTGCCGCTTGAGCTTCTCGAAGTGCAAAATAGAGCCAACTTAAGGTGTATGGAATCGACAAAATAAGAAATGTAAAGCGAAAAGAGATGTAAAATAGGGCTATAAAATCAATAGTTACACCATAAAAAAAACTGACAATGAGCGTGTAAACTAATGAAATTACGGAGATTTCGGCTATTAACCACACAAAATATTGCCAATAAATGAGCGAGATTCTTTTCCGAGAGCGGTACATGATAATTCTACTGATAGCCAGAATGATCATGCCCATACATACTAGAAGTAAAGAGTGAAAAAATAGTGCAGTACGCGAAAATGCCGTCCAACTACCTGACCCAAAAGGCTTGAAGATGTTGATGAAGATGATGGAAAAAAAAGTAGTAAAAATCAAAAACTTGATTAAATTGCGCTTTTCAATAAGATATTCAGGTATGATTTTTAACATTTTACGTTTAACAATAAGAGCTACAAAGGTACTAAAAAATAGTTTTATAATTATTTTTATTTTTTGTA
>JAITTF010000235.1 GCA_031287215.1 Bacteroidales bacterium | reverse complement strand
CATATTTTAGTATTTAGTGGCGGTTTTAGTTCGGGAGATGAGCCTGACGGCAGTGGAAAATTTATTGCCAATGTCATTACCAATGTTAAAATTAAGCTGTCAATTGAACGATTATTAGCTAAAAACTATTTAATATTAGGGATTTGTAATGGATTTCAGGCGTTGATAAAATCTGGATTATTGCCTTTTGGAAGGGTAGGGGAGGTTAGCTCAGATTCTCCTACTTTGACCAGAAATGATATCAATCGCCATGTCGCTCATATTGCCAAAACTGTGGTAACGTCCAATAGTTCTCCGTGGTTGCGCAGTTTTAGAGAGGGAGAGGTTTTTCAAATTCCGATCAGTCATGGGGAAGGCAAATTTATTGTAGAAGAGCCGTTAGCGCAAAAGCTTTTTGATAATGGGCAGATAGCTTTTCAATACTGTGATTTTGAAGGGCAACCCTCTATGGACGAGCACCATAATCCCAACGGTTCCTATTATGCCATTGAAGGCATAGTCTCCCACAATGGACTCATCTTAGGCAAGATGGGGCATAGCGAGCGTAAAGGAGATCACCTTTACAAGAACATTACCGGCAACAAAGAGCAGAATATCTTTCGCAATGCGGTGAGGTATTTTGATTGATAATGAAAAAATAAATCATAATTTATTGCATTGAAAAATAAAATTACTCATTAATCACAATCTAAGATATTGAGACCGCAGAAAATTATTATCTTTACAGTTACTAATAATTACTAAAAATGATAACGAAAGAATATATAACAGAACTAAAACATAACTTGGAAATGACAATATTTTGCTTAATTTTGCATTTTAATAAAAAATGAATTACCAATGAAAAGAACAGTAATAAAAATAGATGAAACATTATGCAATGGATGTGGCTTGTGTGTAGCCGGTTGCCACGAAGGGGCTTTGCAAATCATAGACGGAAAAGCAAGGGTCATCAGTGATTCATATTGCGATGGATTGGGTGCTTGTATCGGTCAATGTCCACAAAACGCCATTGAGTTAATAGAAAAAGAGACAGAACCGTTCAACTTGAGTGGATGCCCTTCAGCAAAAACCATGACTTTTGAAGAACCTAACCATTTGCAAGTTTCTGAAAACCAATTGTTTGGTTCTTCGTTACGACAATGGCCTATTCAATTACATCTTGTTAGCCCTGCAGCTCCCTATTTTCAAAATGCAGATGTAGTATTAGCGGCAGATTGTGCGGCATTCTCTTTTGGAAATTTTCACGCACGATTTTTGGAACACCACTCCTTAGCAATTGCTTGCCCCAAATTGGACGATAAAACCGATTATGTAGAGAAATTGATTGATTTGATAGATGCCGCTAAGATCAACACCTTGACTGTCATTGTCATGGAAGTCCCTTGTTGCGGAGGACTCTTGCAATTGGCTCTCAAAGCGAAACAGACGGCTTCTCGCAATATCCCGGTAAAATGCATAGTGCTCTCTCTACAAGGTGAAATTATCAAAGAGGAATGGTGTTCTTAACTCAATTTCATTGCAGTGAACCAGGAATTTAGTAAGCTAAAAAATCATTTTCACCATTCATTGAGTGCTATTTATGATGAGCGGGAGATTGACGCTCTTTTTTATGGCTATTTGGATGAAAAATGGGGTGTAAAAAAGCATATCATTAGTATGGGCGATTTTTCATTAAATGATGACATCCAAGATGATGTGCAACGGGTATTGGCTCGATTGATGCAGAAAGAACCGTTGCAATATATTCTGCAACAGACCTCTTTTTATGGATTGCCTTTTCATGTAACCCCTTCAGTACTCATACCTCGTCCGGAGACGGAAGAGTTAGTTGACCTGATCATTAAAGAAAATGGGGATAGAAAAGATTTACATATTTTGGACATCGGTACCGGAAGTGGAGCTATCGCCATTGCACTATCTAAAAATCTAATTCATTGTCATATAGATGCTCTTGATTGCTCTTTAGATGCCTTACAAATTGCAAAACAAAATGCTGACAATTTGCAGGTAGCAGCCCATTTTTTTTTATTTGATCTCTTAAAAGAGACACAGACTGATTTTCCTTATCCATGGGATATTATCGTAAGCAATCCACCCTACATACCGCTAAGTCATCAGCAATTTCTCCATGATAATGTAGTAAAATATGAACCTGCAACAGCCCTATTTGTCCCGGATGAAGATCCATTACTTTTTTACCGCAAAATAGTAGCATTTGCAACTCATCATCTCATTCATCAGGGGTTGCTCTATTTTGAGACTCATGAAGATTTTCATGCAGAGATAGCATCTTTGCTTGCCGAAAATGGTTATGCCGACATTCGATCGTTGAAGGATATTAATGGGAAAGACAGGATGATCGGTTGTAGAAAAAAAGAGTAAAAAAAAAGGAACCCAAAAGGTCCCAGATTTTTTTTAATTTCGTTGTTTAGTCCACTTCTTTGTTTTGAAGTTGCTGGACGTAGATAGCTTTGAGTTTTTGTTCTCTTTTAATTACGCTTGGTTTTGTAAATTTTTGACGAATACGTAATTCTTTTACAACACCTGTTTTTTCAAATTTTCTTTTTAATTTTTTTAGCGCTCTTTCTACGGTTTCGCCTTCTTTAATGGATACTACGATCATAAAAATACCTCTTTCTTTTAATGTTATTATTATTTTTTTTAAGGGGTGCAAAGATACATTTTTTTTTTCATATTATTAAAAAATAATTGTTGTGGTTAATTTTTTTTTTGAGGAGATAGATTTATGAAGAAAAAAAATAGTGATATTATGTTTTAATGCTTAAAAAAAAACTTTCTTGATCATATCAAGAAAGTTTTCGAGCATTAATAGATAACGTTTTTTGTTTTATTACAACATACTAAAAATGATGTAGGAATTTTAATCACGTAAATGATAATAAAAAACAGAGATAATAAAATTAATATTTAGAATATACTTACAACAACGAATCTATAAGTTCATCACCTTCAATACAGAGGGTGCGAGAGGGGAATTTATCTATCATAGAGAAGTTATGGGTAGCCATTACTACGGTAGTTCCTGTTTTATTGATGTCAATGAGCATTTGAAACAGCTCTTCTGAGGTCAGCGGGTCAAGATTGCCGGTAGGCTCATCGGCAAGAATTACAGAGGGACAGTTGAGTAGCGCTCTGGCGATACAGACCCTTTGTTGTTCACCACCGGATAGTTGATGAGGGTACTTAAAATCTTTGGTTTGCAAACCCACCATAGTCAGCACCTCTTCAGCTCTGTTGAGCATGTCGTTTTTGTTTTTCCAATTGGTAGCTTCCAATACAAATAACAGATTGTCGATGACTGTTTTGTCGGAAATCAATTGATAATCCTGAAAAATAAATCCCAATTTTCTACGAAGATAGGGAATCTGACGGGTTTTAATATTCAATAAATCATATCCAACAATCTGAGCTACTTCACCATACACTGGAAGATCGGCAATTAACGTTTTTAAAATGGAAGATTTTCCAGAACCTGTTTTGCCAATCAGATAGACAAACTCTCCCTCCCTAATGGTGAGTGAAATCTTAGGAAGTATCAGCAGGTTTTTTTGATAGATATCTATTTTTTTAAATTCTATAGCGATATCTTTCTGTTTTTTTTCTCCTAATAAAGTATCATTAAGCGTATCAACATCTTCTATTAATTCATTTTTGTTCATCATTATCCATTTTTATTAACGATACGGCAAAGGTACAAAAAAAATAGCAGAAACAAAAGATGAATGATCCTATTTTCCATATTTTCCAGGGAAGATGTCAAATATCAAATAATAATTTTTCATCTGTTTTATTTTGCATCATGATATTGATCTTCTTGATAGTCCACAACATTGAACCACCATTTATTGTTTTCATCGCCCAAAATGGCACGTCCTTCACAGTCGTTAAAA
>JAITTF010000114.1 GCA_031287215.1 Bacteroidales bacterium | reverse complement strand
TATCGGCCTAAATATTTCGAAATCAATTATTTCACTTAATCGTGCGAGCGGATTGCCTATTGCAGACAGCTTATTCAATGTTTCTTCTTCGTCGAATAGTCCTTTTTTACCTGTTTCGCGATATTTTGATGCCTTCATTTTTTTTGCATTTTTTGAGTTAGAATTATGCCTGTTTTTTACACTGCAAAAATACAAATAATTATTTGAATAACAATATGTTATGTGTAATTTTTAACGATTTTTAACTTAAATCCGATATATTGATAATCAATGTGTTAATTTTTAGAGGTGCCCTGATATAGATTCGGACACACCTTATTATTATGAATAAAATGATAATAGGTGGAAGGTTGCTGAAATTATTAAGAAAGATAAAACTCTAATCAAGAACTAAATTTATTGTAAAAATAAATGTTTATCTTTGCAGGCAAATTTAACTAAACCACATCAACAACGTGGACAAACATGATAAATAGATATGGAACCCTGTCATTGCAATTGTAATAGTGCCACAACAGTAGAGAAAAAAAGGATACTGTCGTTGACGGATTGGTTTCGGGAATACTGGAAAATTGCGCTTTCTTGTTTGTTGTTGGTAGGGGGAATTGTATTAAATGTAACTGAAAATGTTTTTTTTACTCAAAAACCGGTAGCACTGATTTGGTTTATTATTGCCTATTTGCCGGTCGGAGTGCCGGTGATGCGAGAGGCTTATGAACGAATATTGGAAAAAGATTTTTTTAGTGAATTTGCGTTGATGAGTATTGCTACGATAGGGGCTTTTTGTATCGGAGAATACCCTGAGGGTGTGGCAGTGATGGTGTTTTATGCTATCGGTGAACTGTTTGAAGAGCATGCTGTTGATAAAGCAAAACGGAATATTGAAGCCCTTTTGGATGTGAGACCTGAGATTACTACGGTCATCAGAGCAGAGCATGCAATAGCTGTCAATCCGCGAGAGGTACAAATTGGTGAAATTATAGAACTTAAGGCAGGGGAGAGGGTGCCCTTAGACGGCGTGATGATGAGCGATTTTTCTACTTTTAATACTGCAGCACTTACAGGAGAGAGTGTTCCACGGACAATACGTTGTGGAGAAGAGGTGCTTGCCGGCATGATTGTCAACGATAAGATGATCAGGATGAAAGTGTTAAAATTGTTTAACGACAGTGCTTTAGCTCGCATTTTAAGATTAGTGGAAGAAGCCTCCGAAAGAAAAGCGCCGGCAGAATTGTTTATCCGTAAATTTGCCCGTATTTATACGCCGATCGTGATGCTGCTATCACTACTCATTGTAATATTACCTGCTTTATGGTCTTGCTGGAGTGCCTCTTTTGACTTTCAATTTCATGATTGGCTCTATAAGGCGTTGGTATTTTTGGTCATTTCTTGTCCGTGTGCGTTAGTGATCAGCATTCCATTGGGCTATTTTGGCGGAATTGGAGCAGCATCTCACTTAGGTATTTTGTTTAAAGGTAGCAATTATTTGGATGCCATCATTAAAGTCAATACGGTTATTTTTGATAAAACAGGGACACTTACCGAAGGAAATTTTGAGGTACAGTTGTGTCAACCGGCACAGTCAGTTACTCAAGAGCAGTTGATTTTCTGGACGGCATCGGCAGAGCAACACAGTCTGCATCCTATTGCTAAAGCTATAGTCAATTACGCCTACAGACTAAACATTCCCTTAAGTCAGACCAATGAAGTAACCGAAATTGCGGGACATGGTTTACAAACTACTATCACCGGGCAAACGGTGTTGGTTGGCAATATGAAATTGATGCATAGATATCACATCTCTTTTCCTGAAGAGCTTTCCCAGACGGTGGAAACGATCGTCATTTGTGCAATAGACAACGAGTATAAAGGCTATTTTCTGCTCTCCGACACCCTCAAAGAGGATGCGCAAGAAGCCATATTTAATTTAAAAAAACTGAATATTCACAATATTCAAATATTGTCCGGTGATAAGCAGAGCAATGTTACGGCTTTGGCTGAAAAGTTAGGCATTGACAAAGCATACGGGAATTTATTACCGGAAGATAAATTAAGACACATAGAAGCGCTAAAGAGAAATCCCGATCTTCAGATTGCCTTTATTGGGGATGGTATGAATGATGCTCCTGCCCTTGCCATTAGCCATGTAGGCATTGCAATGGGGGGATTAGGTAGTGATGCAGCCATAGAAACCGCTGATGTAGTGATTCAAACAGACCATCCTGCGAAAGTGGCAACAGCTATCCAAGTGGGAAAATACACTCATCGTATAGTTTTGCAAAATATATATCTGGCTTTTGTCATCAAATTAGTAATTTTAATTCTCGGTGCTTGTGGTATTGCATCACTCTGGGAAGCCGTCTTTGCTGATGTAGGTGTAGCTCTTATTGCCATTCTCAATGCTTCGAGAATACAGGAGAAAATGAGGTGATATTTTTCAGGAAAAATATATTACCTTTGCACCCTTAAAAATAACTCACAATGCTCAACGAAACAATCTATCGCATTGCCTTACAATATCAACCGTTTTATGGCAATGTACTCATTAAAAAGCTGATAGAAAAATATGAATCAGCAACTAATATTTTTTTTAATTCCGAAGAAATTATTAATCATGTCCAAAAAAGGAACAGATTGATTCAAAAACCCTTCATTTCAGACGAATTATACCTTAGAATAGATCATGAAATGGCGTGGATAGAAAAAAACAGCGTCTCCGTTTGTTTTTACAGCGATCCAAATTATCCTTATCGGCTTAAAAATTGCAATGATGCTCCGTATCTATTTTATCATAAGGGTACTGCCTCATTTAATAAACCTAAGACTATCTCTATTGTTGGCACTCGACATGCTACACAATATGGCAAAGAGGTTGTCAAAAGAATGATTTCCGAATTAGCAGCCTATGATGTTACCGTAGTGAGTGGGTTGGCGGCAGGTATTGATACTCAAGCACATGAACAAGCTATAAATCATAAATTGAATACCATCGCTGTATTAGGTTCCGGTTTGTCGGTAGTCTATCCGCAGTCTAATAATAGGCTGTTCCACACGATTGCAGAAGGCTGTGGAACAGTGCTTTCAGAGTATCCTTTTGATACGCAACCGGATAGAATTAATTTCCCAAGACGTAATAGGATTATTGCCGGACTTTCGGATGCTACTATCGTTATTGAAACTGCTAAAAAGGGGGGGAGCATCATTACTGCTTATTTGGCGTCATCTTACCATAGAGATGTCTTTGCGGTACCTGGTTCTGTGTTGACAGGCTTTTCTGAAGGATGTAATGAACTTATTAGAAAAAATATTGCGGCTTTAGTTACTTCTGGCAATGATATTGCAGAAATGATGGGCTGGAATGATATTTCTGTAAAAAATATTCAACCATCTCTATTTGAAGAACTTGATGTTAATGAAAGGGAAGTTGCCAATATTATTCAAAATTATAAAGAGATTTCAGTTGATGACATTTATTCTCATTTAAGTGCAATATACTCTTCGTCTCAAATTGCAGGAATTTTGTTAGGACTTGAGATTAAGGGGGTTGTAGAGAGATTGCCTGGAAAATGTTATAAAATGTGGTAAGTAGTATTTATTAACTTTTTATTGCTGCTTTTTTTTATATTTTTCTTCTTCTAATAAAAAAATATTTATTACTTTTGCAGACTTGTTATAATTTGATAGTAATGAAACAATTTTGCTTTATATTTGTTGTTTGGATAGGGGTAATGAGTTCCTCTGTTTTGTATGGTACTTCATTGCAGATTAAGCCTGTTTGTGTTGGAGATACCTTGAAAATTGAGATTATTGATCCTGATTCTACGGTGATGTATCAACTTACTGGTCCTCTTTCATTATTTTATAATTTTTCTGACTCTATTTATACTTATGCTATACCTAATGCAAATATTAGTCATAATGGGACTTATTATGTCTTTTATACGGATTCCTCAGGTAACATTCAAACTTTTTCTGCCGTAGCTGCTGTTTCCAATAAACCGATTGTTTCTGTTACTTCTTCTCCAATTTGTGTTGGTAGTCAGGTTGTTATGACTGCTACAGATGCAAGTACAGGTGGTATGTTGACTACCTTTGTTTGGAATATAAATTCCTCAATATTTACTGGAAATGAGATTACTTTTGTCCCTCTTGGTGGATTTACTTGTTACTTAACGGCAATTTCTCAAGGTGGTTGTAGTTTTGATACTGTTTTTACGATTTCTATTGCTCCTGAAAATTATTTTACTTTCTCATCTCCTATGTGTTCAGGAGATCCTCTTACCATTACTCCTTTTCAAGAAGGTACATTTTTATGGCATCCTACAGGAGAGACTACGCCTACCATTATTCCTAAAGTAGATGTTGCTACTATCTATTCTCTCGATTTTACCTCCAAAACAGGTTGTACTTTTACTGTTGAAGGAATTGTTTATCCGAAACCGGAAGCTGTCTTTTCAATGCGTGGAATTACGGAAAGTGGATATAAGGATGTAGTCAATAAAGAGACTGTTATTATGTATAATGATGAAGCTATTATAGATTTTTTTGATCAAACGGAGTCCTCTACCCGTTGGTATTGGGATTTTGGAGATGGTTATAGTCAAAATAATTTTTCTTATAAACAAGATCCTTCTCATATCTATACAGATCCTGGTAAATATTCCATTAGATTATATGCCTATAATAATTTTGATTGTCAGGATGTTACTTCACAAGATCTATATATCGAATTACCTTTTCTATTTTATATTCCTAATGCTTTTTCCCCAAATGATGATGGTGTCAATGATTTATTTTGTGTTAGTGGTGAAGGCTTTTCAAAAGAAAATTTTGCTATGAATATTTATGATAGGCACAATCGTTTGCTTTATCACACTGATAATCCCGATGATTGTTGGAGTGGTCTTGCCTCTAACGGAAAATCATATCCTATTGATGTTTATTATTTGAATATTCAGTTGATGACTCTTGAAGGCGAAATTAAAGAGTATCATAGTACTGTTACTTTAGTAAGATAACACCTTTTCTTTTTTGTTCTATAAAAAAACTTATCTTTTCATTTTAAAACTAATGCAAAATGGGACTTACTTTTATTGAAAAAATTATTTCACAACATTCAGGTAATAAGAATATTAAACCTGACGACATTGTAGATGTAGCCATTGATTGTAGAGCTGCGCGCGACTTTGGTGGCGCTAATGTAGTGAAAAATCTTATTGACCACGCACTTGAAATTGAAGACCCTTCAAAAACCTATTTTACTTTTGACTGCAATCCGGGAGGTTCTGACCAAAAATATGCACAAAATCAGCAATATTGCAGAATGTATGCCCGCGAAACAGGAATCACTATCTTCGATGTAGATAAAGGTATTGGTACTCACAATGCTATAGAAAATGGATTAGCTTTTCCGGGAAGTACTGTTGGTTCTACCGATTCTCATGCCAACATCATGGGTGCTATCGGTTGTTTTGGTCAAGGGATGGGTGACCAGGATATTGCTGCTGCATGGGCTGCAGGGTCCGTTTGGTTTAAGGTTCCGCACTCTGTGAAAATTAATTTTCTAGGTAAAAAAGCGCAAAATATTACTGCTAAAGATATAGTTTTGAATTTATTACATCGTTTTGGTGCTAATTCTCTTTTAGGATGTGCGGTAGAGTTGTATGGAGAAACGATAGAACATTTGACTTTAGACGAAAGAATCACTATAGCGTCAATGGCTACTGAGATGGGAGCTATTATCCTCTTTTTTACCCCTAATAATGCTATCATTGAAGAACTTAAACAATTGACAGGGAAGGTCTATTCCATCATTTCCGCAGATGAAGATGCTCAATATTCTCAAGAATTTGAAGTTAATATTTCAGAATTTGTTCCGATGGTAGCTCGTCCGGGGCATCCACACGATGATATTGCTATTGCAGAGGTGTTAGGTACTAAAATAGATTCTGCTTTTGTAGGGAGTTGTACTAATGGACGTATTAAAGATTTACGTGTTGTAGCTCAGATTGTTAAAGGTAAAAAAGTAGCTCCGGGCGTAGTCTTTAAAATTGTGCCTGCTACCGATAGCGTTTGGAAACAAGCATTAGAAGAGGGACTTCTTAAGATATTTAAAGATGCTGGTGCACTGATTTCAAATGCCGGTTGTGCCGGTTGTGCTGCCGGTCAATTAGGGCAAAATGGTCAAGATGAGGTAACCCTCTCTACCGGAAATAGAAATTTTGCCGGCAAACAGGGTAAAGGATGGGTCTATCTGGCTTCTCCGGCAGTGGTAGCCGCTTCTGCTATTGCTGGTTGTATTGCTACACCGGACAATATCCCTACTAAAGCTACAGAATTTACCAAAACAGATAAGTTTAAAAATATTGCTAATTTAGAAAATGCTATTCCCAAAATAGAACAACCTACTGTCGTAGAGGGAAATGTATGGCTTATAGAACGCGATGATATTGATACCGACATGATCTTCCATAACCGCTATCTTACTATTACAGAATTAGAGGCTATGGGACAATATGCTTTCGATAATCTTGCAGGTTATGAAGATTTTGCTCAAAAAGCCATTGCGGGGGACATCATGATCACAGGCAAGAATTTTGGTGCAGGAAGTTCACGCCAACAAGCGGTTGACTGCTTTATTGCTCTTAAGATTTCTGCCATTTTAGCTCGCTCTTATGGAGCTATTTATGAAAGAAATGCCATTAATGCCGCCATGCCGGTGCTGACTTATTTCCCCGAAAATTTAGTAGAAGCTGATGTCGAAAATGGAGATCGTATTCGTGTTGATTTCATTACAGGTGTTTTAACTAATATTACTAAAAATAAATCGTCAAAAATTACCCCTTTCTATGAGGCACAATTAGTCATCTATAATAAAGGTGGATTGCTGAAATAATTTTTTTTTAATTTGATATACTATTTACTTTTGTTGTGCGTTATTTGTAGATAAAAAAATAAAAGCCTATGGATAACAGAGCTACAAATTTAAAAAAAATCAAAACAAACAAAGTCGAAATCCCAAGACAATCCATTATTAAAGCGTTGCTTAATTATTCCAAGTCCATTCAAATTATTGGAAATAGTTTTTCAACCCCTTTTGTTTTTTTAAATAATTAATCGATGATTGTTGTAACAGGAGCTGCTGGTTTTATTGGTAGTTGTATGGCGGCTAAGCTTAATTCATTAAATTATAATGATTTAATTCTTGTTGATGATTTTACTAAAGAATATAAAAAAGTCAATTGGGAGACTAAACGCTATAGTGAATTGGTCCCTCGTGAGCATTTTTTTAGTTGGGCAGACCAAAATGCGCAAAAAATAGATTTTATCATTCATTTGGGGGCACGAACAGATACCACCGAAAAAAGTGAAGCTATTTTTGAAGAGTTAAATATAGACTATTCACGTAGAGTGTGGTATTTGGCATCTCAAAAAGGGATACCTTTAATCTATGCCTCTTCAGCAGCTACTTATGGAGATGGAAAATATGGGTACAGTGATGATGTTAAAAAAATAGAATTACTACACCCTTTGAATCCTTATGGACGCTCTAAAAATGATTTTGATAAGTGGGTGCTCAAACAACCGCATACCCCTCCTTGCTGGGCAGGTTTTAAGTTTTTTAATGTTTATGGACCCAATGAATATCACAAAGCACGTATGGCATCCGTTGTTTTTCACTCTTTTAATCAGATCAATGAAAACGGAAAAATTCAACTCTTTCGTTCTTATCGTCCTAATTTTAAAGATGGTGAACAATTAAGGGACTTTTTCTATGTCAAAGATTTGGTAAATGTTTTGATGTGGTTTATAGATAAACCACGACCATCTTCTATTTATAATCTGGGTACCGGTTTTGCCCGTCCATTTACAGTTTTAGCAAATTCGGTTTTTAAAACATTAAAACTGCATGAAAATATTCAATTTATTGATATGCCTGAAGATATAAGAGATACTTACCAATATTATACCCAAGCCGATATGAAAAAGTTAAAAGCTATAGGTTATAAAAAACCTTTTCATACCTTAGAAAATGGGGTAGGTGATTATGTTTCAAAATTTCTTTTAAAGCAGAAGGTGATGTAATTTACTTTTTCTTCAACAAGGAGCCTCTTTGATTTCTTCAATAATTATTATTTTTTCGCCTATAAATAAGATAGACAAAGAAAGGAGCTCCGGCAATGGCAGTAATACTACCAACCGGAAGCTCAGATGGAAGTGCAATAGTACGTGCTACGGTGTCTGCAATGAGTAAGAAAAATGCCCCAAAAATGATAGAATAGAAAAAGATTTTTCTATTTTGATTGCCAAATAAAAGTCTTACAATATGGGGAATGATTAAGCCGATAAAGCCTATTACGCCACACATAGATACTACTGTTGCTATCAATAAAGATGAAAATAGCAAGGTCATGAGTGTAACTTTTTTGGTATTTACGCCCAATGATTTAGCTGCATCATTGCCTAATTGCATGATATTAAGGTCTTTTTCATAATAAAAAAGAGAGAAAATAGAGATGAACATAATACTGAGTAAGAATAAAATCTCTAACCAGCTTGACGAGGTAAAACTGCCCATCGTCCAGAATATGATTTTACTCATCTCCTGTTGATTGAGCACAATCAAGATGGTTACTACTGCCGACATAAGAAAATTGAGGGCAATGCCGGCAAGAAGAAGCGTGTTGTTGCCTCTATTTTTATTGAATTGTGCAATACCTATGATAAAAAATAGAGAGAGTAGGGCAGTGATTAATGCCGGAATCGTGATGCCAAAGAGAAATACATCCCATCCTAATACAAAAGCAATGACGGCACCGAGAGAAGCACCCGAAGAGATGCCGAGAATGTAAGGATCGCAAATCGGATTACGAAATACAGACTGGAAAACCGCTCCACTGATTGCCAAAGACATCCCTACTAAAAGGCTCATGATGATGCGCGGTAACCGCAATTTCCAAACCGTTAAAATTAAATATTGAGGAATATCTATTGTAGATAAATCCCCGATTTTGAATAAAATAATCTTAACCACATCTGCAATAGGTACATAAACTACCCCTATAGCGCTTGCAATCAAAATAGCTACAAAAAGCACGAGGAGGAGCATTGGAGCTATCCAATAATCTCTCTTTTTCTTCATCAATAACAATTATATTTTATCTAAAGCCTGAGCTAAGTCGGCAATAATATCTTCTATATTTTCGATGCCTACAGCAAAACGTACTAACCCATCGCTGATACCGGCTGCTTCGCGAGCTTCTTTGCTCATTTTAGAGTGTGTCATGGAAGCAGGGTGGGAGATCAGGCATTCCACACCACCAAGAGAAACTGCCAACAAGATCATTTTAACGTTATCCATCAATATTTTACCTGCTGTAATGCCTCCTTTAAGACCAAAACTCATCGTTGAACCGGCACCATCCATCTGTTGTTTTCCTAATTCATATTGAGGATGTGAAGGCAAGCCCGGGAAACGTACCCAATCTACTTTTGGGTGTTTTTCTAACCATTCGGCGACAACTTGAGCGTTTTCTTGTTGTTTTAAAACTCTAATACTTAATGTTTTTAATCCTCTAATGACCATATATGCTTGAGTAGGATCCATATTATAACCAAAAGTAACCATAACGGATCTTAGCAATGCATCATGCTCAGCGGTTTTACTCACTACACAACCTGCCACAATATCGGCATGTCCATTGATGAATTTTGTCATAGAGTGCAAAACGATATCAGCACCAAGGTACAGAGGACGTTGTAAAATAGGACTACAGAAAGTATTGTCAACCACGACCAGGATGCCGTGTTGGTGAGCTAAATCGGCGCAGGCTATGAGGTCGGTGATTGCGATAGTAGGGTTTGTAGGAGTTTCGATATAGAGCATTTTGGTATTTGGTTTGATACTTTTTTTAATATTATCTACATTAGTAGTATCAATATAGGTAGATTCTACGCCAAAGTTTTTCCAATATTTTTCTATTACTACACGAGAAGGACCATAGACGGCATCTGTAGAGATGATATGGTCTCCCGATTTTAGGAAGGCGGCATACACGCAGTTTACGGCAGCCATTCCGCTACAGACGGCGATCGCTTTGTGTCCGTGTTCCAAGGCAGATAAGGTGTTTTCTAAAGCTGTAATCGTAGGGTTGCCAATACGAGTATAGATATATCCGGGAGATGTGCCCGCAAAACAGGCGGCACCGTCATCGGCATTTTTGAACTTAAAAGTAGAGGTTTGGTAAATAGGGGTAACTGCCGAACCGAAGGTGTCTTCTAATTCAGATGCGTGAATTAACAACGAATCTTGATGTAATTTTTTATCCATTTTTTATCATTTTTATTGAAGCACAAAAATACAAGTTTTTTTATTATGTAATGGCTGAATTTAAGTCTAAAATGCAACTTTCCGTTTTGCCAAAGGAGTAAAAAATCTTGCAATTGGAGTATGAAATAAAATACATATTATTTTTATTGTTCTATCTAAAAAAATCATGTATATTTGCAAACTTAAAAAAACAGGTGAGTAAACTACTCTCTTTTTTTTAAAAGTAATAAATAACAGAAAGATAAAAATAAATAACTAAAATTATTATTCATTAAAATCAACTAAAAAATGAAAAAACTATTATCAATTGCGTTAGCTTTAACGCTAACCATCGGCAGTATTTCTGCTCAAGATGCAAAAACTCTATCAACACCGCGCCATGCTGTAAGAACAGAAGTTGCACCTAAAACTCATCAAATTCTTCCAAGTCAAGTTTCCAACACAAGAGGCAATGCTACCATTGTTGTAACTGTTGGCGATGTTTGGGGAGATGGTACTGGCTATCAATTACTATTAGATGCTGATCACACCGCTTATGGAACAACCATACCAGCAAGCGGTAATTTATCAACAAATTGTACTGTAGCTTCAACTCTTTATGATGTTTTTGAATACAAAATGCCTACTAACGCAAATCCTTCTTGTACTTCAACTAACATCCTTTTTAATTCTACTACAGAATTATCCATTCCTGCAGGGACTTATGATTTTTGCTTTGCAAATCCTACTCCTGGTGATAAAATTTATATTGCTAATACTTCAGCTACTTCTTGGGGTCGTGCTAATGATTATGTTTTTGAAGAAAATAAGACCTATACCTTCACTATTGCCTTAGTTGGAAATAATGATAATGTTGCTGTTGTTGTTACTAACGCAGGATGTTCAACTCCTACAAACTTGGCAGCTACTGCTACAGGAAACATCACCTGGACAGGTCATTCAGAAACCGCATGGAACGTCGTTGTTTCTACTTTTCCACTTTCTAATCCATCAACCGGAACTATTATCCCTGTTACTTCAACTACTTATCAAGCTACAGGCTTGCAAGCAGCATCCACCTATTATGTATATGTACAAGCTAATTGTGGTGGTTCTGCCCTCTCTACATGGACAGATGCTGTTTCTTTTACCACTCCTTGTGAAGGTGCCGTAACTGTTTTCCCATTTACAGAAAGTTTTGAAGATGCTTTTCCTCCTGCTTGCTGGACAATGATTGATGCTGATGGGGATGGTCATAATTGGGGTATAGGTACTGCTCCAGGATATGTAGCTCACACTGGTGTTAATACTGCAATTTCGGCTTCATGGTTGGCAGGTAATATTGTTTTACACCCAGATAATTATCTGATTACTCCTCAACTAAGTTTTCCTATTGGTACAGCTTCTTTAAAATATTGGGTTAAAGGTCAAGATCCTGATTATGTGGATGAACATTATGAAATTAAAGTATCTACTACTACAAATAGTGCTTCTGCTTTTACCTCAGTTTTCCAAGAAACTATACAATCTGCTGAATGGGTTGAACGTACAGTTGATTTGTCAAATTATGCAGGACAAAATATATATGTAGCTTTTGTTCACAATAATTCTTCAGATGTTTTTGTTATGTGTATTGATGATGTTACTATTGATGCTGTTGTGGATGTAAAATCTAATGATTTTGCTTCTTTCAACGTTTATCCTAATCCAACTTCAGGTGCCTTTACGATGTCTTTTGGAAATTATACAGGAGTTTATAACTGCATTATTACTGATGTAAAAGGAAGTGTAGTGTATGAAGAAAATGGTATCGCAGAAAATAGCAAAAAATTGAATCTAAATGTTGCTAACGGTATCTATTTCGTGAAAATATCTAATAATAATGAAGTAGTTACTACTAAAATTGTTGTTAAATAATTTGTTTTAATATAAAAACATGTTTTGTAGAGGGAACTTTATAAAGTTCCCTCTTTTTTTTGAAAATTAATCGTATCTTTGCAGACAAATAATAACTAATATATTCATTTATGCAACTAAATTTACAACGCCCTATAGTCTTTTTTGACCTGGAAACTACCGGATTAATAGTAGGTAAAGACAAAATCGTGGAAATATGTTTGTTGAAAGTTTTTCCCGATGGAAGGGAGGAAGTTTCTACATTTATCATAAATCCGGGTATCCCTATTCCTACTGTCGTCTCTGAAATACATGGCATTTATGATAAAGATGTGGCAGATAAATCTCATTTTGCTGAACTTGCCGATACCATTAACGCAATTTTGGAAGATAGCGACCTCGCAGGATTTAATTCCAATAAGTTTGATATTCCATTTTTAGCAGAAGAATTTCACCAATGTGGTAAAGATTTGAATATGCTGAACCGCAAATTAGTGGATATACAGAATATTTTTCACAAAATGGAACCCCGTAATTTAGTGGCTGCATACAAATTCTATTGTGGAAAAGATCTGTCAGGTGCTCATGAAGCCGAAAATGATACCAGAGCTACCTACGAAATTCTGAAAGCTCAGATTGAACGCTACCAAGATACGGTTTACGAAGATAAATCAGGAAAAACTTCTATTCCTATTGCTAATGATATTCATAAATTAAGTCTATTTAGCTCCGATTCGAGAAATGTAGATATGGTAGGTCGTATTGTCTTTAATGAAAAAGATGAAGAGGTTTTTGCCTTTGGAAAACATAACGGCAAAACGGTTGAACAAGTGCTCTTAGAAGACCGAAACTATTTAGATTGGATTATGAGATCCGATTTTCACTATTCTACCAAAGAGGTTGTGAAAAAAATTAATGAAAGATTATCACTCAAAAATCATTTTGCTAAAAAAGTATGAAAAAATTTGCTGTAATATTATGTGGTTGTGGTCATTTGGATGGCTCTGAAATCTATGAAACCGTGATGACGCTGTTGGCTATTGACCGACAGGGATGCCAATATACGTTGTTTGCACCTAATGAAGAGCAATATCACGTGATGAATCATCTCACAAGACAACCTACAGAAGAGAAAAGAAATATGCTTGTAGAAGCCGCCCGCATTGCAAGAGGCGCTATTCTTGACCTTAAAGATTACCATGCAGAGAATTTTGACGGATTGATATTGCCTGGAGGTTTTGGTTTGGCAAAAAATCTGATGAGTTATGCTGTTGATGGAATTCATACGAAAGTAATGCCCGATATAGAAAAAACAATCCAAGACACATTCACACTGCATAAACCGATTGGAGGATTGTGTATTGCGCCAGTTCTATTGGCTAAAGTGTTGGGAGATATTACGCTCACCGTAGGAGATGACGTTAATACCATAAAAGATGTAGAAACTTTTGGTGCACACCATATCAATACAAAAGAAGGGGAGGTGATCGCCGATAAAAAAAATATGATTTTTACTACTCCTTGTTTTATGTTAAATGCGTCCGTCAGTGATATCGCTGATAGTGCCAACCATCTCATTGAAACTATCTTGGAAAATTTGGTGTAATTAATATGGAAAGGGTAGTGCTGGTAGGGTTTGCAGGAGCAGGTAAATCAACCTTAGGTAAATCTTTAGCAAAACTAATGGATTGTCAGTTTATTGACCTTGATCGATATATAGAAGATAAAGCAGGACTCTCAATTGGTGATTTTATCTTTCAATTTGGTGAACAGTCATTTAGAAAACTTGAATATGCTTGCTTACAAGATGTTTTAAAGATCAAAGATTGTGTTATTGCTACAGGTGGTGGTTCACCCTGTTATGAAGATGCCATGCAACTGATTGTGAAAAATAGTTTATCAATATATCTTCGACTTTCTGTCGCCTCACTTTTCGACAGATTAATACATGCTAAAAAGAAACGTCCCTTACTTCCTGATAATGAAGAAGATTTGAAAAAATATATAGATTTTAACTTAAAAAAAAGAGAGCCTTTCTATTCTCGCTCATCTTTGATCGTTAAAGGGGAAAATATTAATGTAAAACAAATATTTGATCAAATTAATTGATATAGTAATTAACAAGTAATTTTTAATTACTTTTGTACCCTTGAATAGTTGCGTATGAAATTAAAGTTGGCTATCGTTATTCTGAATTGGAATGGAAAGGCATTTTTGGAAAAATTCTTGCCTGTCTTGCTGCTCCATACTCCTGATTATGCAGAGATTATCATCGCTGATAATGCCTCTTCTGATGGTTCTATGGAGATGATGAAAATGAAGTTTCCTGAGGTGAAAACGATTCAAAATAGTTGCAATGGTGGCTTCTCAAAAGGGTATAATGAGGCTCTCCAAAAGGTGGATGCCGACTATTATTGCCTCTTAAATTCAGATGTAGAAGTTACCGAAAATTGGGTCTCTCCTATCATGACGCTGCTGGATGAACATCCAGATGTAGCAGCAGTTCAACCTAAATTATTGTCATATTATGAGAGAGATAGCTTTGAATATGCAGGTGCTTCGGGTGGCTTTGTGGATAGATTTGGTTACCCTTTTTGTAGAGGCAGACTTTTTGAAATCGTGGAAAGAGACCAACATCAGTATGATGATATTATAGAAACTTTTTGGGCCACAGGAGCTGCATTATTTGTGAGAAGTGAACTATATCACAAGATTGGCGGATTAGATGAAGACTTTTTTGCTCACATGGAAGAGATTGATTTTTGTTGGAGATTGAAAAATTTAGGCTATAAAGTGATGGTCAACCCTCTATCAAAAGTCTATCACGTAGGTGGCGGAACCTTACCAAAAGAAAATTCGATGAAAACTTATCTCAATTTTAGAAATAATCACTTTTTATTGATCAAAAACCTACCTGAAAACCGCTTAATTTTAACCTTTTTTATGCGCTTTTTTTTAGATATTGCGGCTGCTTTTCTCTTTTTATCACGTGGAAATAAGAAAGATTTTGT
>JAITTF010000100.1 GCA_031287215.1 Bacteroidales bacterium | reverse complement strand
CCCGGGTTTGAAGGAGTACCACTTTTAACTGTCTTGAAATTCTTTGTAGAATCATTGATAAATGGTATTTTATTTCAAAGTGCCGCTTCGATGACCTATAGAATCTTTGTTGCCATCATCCCTTTATTGTTAGCTATTTTCTCAGCTATCTCTTTTTTAGATGAATCTATACGATTACAACTCATGGATTTTATTCAAACTTTAGTCCCTGAATACACTTGGCCGGCTATTTCTGAGGTCATCTCAGGAGTAATTATGACTCAAAACGGAATGTTGTTCTATTTTTCATTTGGAACAGGATTATACTTGTCCGTTCTGATGATGAATTCAGTCCTAACTTCGTTAAATATTACCTATTTTAAAATCAAACAACGTGGTATTCTTCACCAATTATGGGTTTCCGTTGTCATGATAATCTGTTTATTAATAATGATAATCCTATCCATATCAGTATTCGTAGGAACCTCTTATGCAATAGATTGGATTAACAATAAGGTATCCGTCTCACCTGAAATTTACAACTATGGCATTTCCGTTTTTAAATGGATATTCCTCTTCATCATAGCCTATATTTTTATATCAGCACTCTTCTATTTTGCACCGGTTGAGAAAAAATATTATAGATTTTTCTCCGCCGGATCCACTTTAAGTACTTTAATTTTAGTGGTATTAGTGTATGTACTCAAATTCTACTTTACCTACTTCCATACCTACAACCTTATTTACGGTTCTTTAGGAGCATTGTTTGCTATACTACTATGTATCAACTGGATGTGTGTTGTTTTGCTCATCGGATTCGACTTAAATGTTAGCATTCACGTTGCTCGACACAAGATCCAATTCCAAAATGAAGACCTGATCCTTCAACATTCTGTTGAAATTGAAGAGTAATGCTATCCTTACTACTTTTTGATCTCCTACTGAAAACAAACTATCGAAGACTTTTAACAATAGCTTCAACTTCTCTAAGAAAGTCTCTCTTAGATTCTTGAGGAGCATAAACAAAACCGTCAACCGTAATATAACTCAACCCGGACTGGTCTTTAAAGGTAAAACTATATAAAGGTCCCCCCATCTTATCTCTAACTGATTCCCATAATCCCCGCATTTCAAAACCCTCTTTATTGCCAATTTGAAAGGGTTTTACAATAGGAAGCCCCCAATCTCTTGTAATGATTGGATAAGCACCGACAACTGTACCTGGAATGTATTTTTTGGTAATAGTATCTCTAAAATCAGCCAATAATTTAGAGTTAAGTTCTTCTTGTACAGGAGATTTGTATATAATGACAAATCTATCATTTTTATTAGTTCTATATCTTAACCATAAAAAATCGGGCTGGTCAGAAGCAATATAATATTGACGAGGTATAATAAGTGAAATGCCAAACTTAGAACGAATTAGCTTATCAATAGTAGGATCCGTCTCAGATCTATATAAAGTTTGGATTCTAACTAAATCATTATGATAAAGTTCTTTAATAATCTCTTTTTGGTTTTCGATAAAAAAATTCAGACATTTTTCAGGATCATTCCCTTTGATATTAATCCAAAGTTGATGAGATGCCCATATATTTTTATCAATAGAAAAGGCATTCGCCGAAATATTATCACCAATTTCAAAACGTACAATATTTCTATGTTTCTGAAAATTAGAAGTAAATGCTTTATTTTCGAGATAGATAATATCAAACATAGGTTCTTGCTGTGGAAGTGCCACTTGAGGTTGAAGAAGAATTTCCTTTACCTGTTGAACCGCCTGCTCGCTCCATACATTTTTATCCATAATTAAAATCACTTCTCCTGCTTTACCTACTGCTAAATGATCGTTTTTTAAACCTGGACTTTTTTTACCACAAGAATGAAATAATATCCCGGCAAATATTAAAACAAAATAAATTACTTGTCTTTTCATAGCATTATTTTTTTAAACAACAAAAATAATGAAATTATTTTAATTAGAGCAAAAAAGATTAATTTATTTTTTTAGTACTTTTGCAAAAAAAAAATCCTATGAGTGCTCCATTATTTTTACTTCCTTCACCATTAGGAGAAGGAACATTAACCGCTATGTTTCCACTATTTAATTTTCAGATAATCAACTCTATAGATTATTATATAGTAGAAGAATTACGCACAGCAAGACGATTTTTGAGAAAAATGAATATCGACAAAGCAATTGACGATCTCACCTTTTTAGTGTTAAACGAACATTCAAAGCAGGTCAATGGCAAAGAGTATTTACAACCCTGTTTAGAGGGGCACAATATGGGATTATTATCGGAAGCAGGCACACCCTGTATTGCGGATCCGGGCCATGTTATCGTAGCTGCGGCACACCAATTAGGCATCGAAGTCATCCCATTGGTAGGTCCCAACTCTATCATCTTATCCTTAATGGCTTCCGGCTTTAATGGGCAAAATTTCTCTTTCCATGGATATTTACCTACGGATAGTGTCATGAGAGAAAAAGAGATCCTCTTTTACGAAACACTCACTAAAAAGACGGGACAAACTCAAATTTTTATTGAAACTCCTTATCGCAATGAGCATCTCTTTCACTCTTTTTTAAAAGTGTGTGATCCTGTGACTCGTTTATGTATTGCCTGCAATCTTACAACTCCAGAGCAATCTATTGTAAGTCAATCTATTGCAAAATGGAAAAAAGAAAACCCTGATATTCACAAGAGACCGGTAGTTTTTTTAATAAATTAAAAAACAATCCTAATTAGACTACGATTTTAAATCCTACACCGTGCACATTGATAATCTGAACGCCAGAATCACCTACAAAATATTTACGTAATTTGGTAATATAAACGTCCATACTACGAGCATTATAGTAACTATCTTCACCCCAAATTTTCTTCAGTGCATATTCTCTTTCGAGGACATCATTTTTTCTATTGATGAGCATCGTCAGCAATTCGCTTTCACGAGTAGTCAGTTTTACCTCAAAACCAGGACGTGTAAGCGTTTGACGATTTACATCAAAAGTAGTATTTCCTAATTGGATAATCGGGTCTTGAATGACGGTATCTTCAACGATAGTACGTCTTAGGAGTGCTTGCAAACGAGCTAATAATACCTCCATAGAGAACGGTTTTGTAATATAATCATCACCACCAATAGCAAATCCTTCAATCATATCTTCTTGGAAATTCTTGGCAGTTAGGAAGATGATCGGCACTTTTTTGTCCATTTTACGGATCTCTTTTGCTAATGTAAAGCCATCTTTTACAGGCATCATCACATCCACAAGACAAACGTCAAAATCATTGGCACAGAAAAATTCGTAAGCCATTTCACCATTTCCGGCGTGTTTAACAACATAACCTTTAGCTTCTAAGTAAGTAGTTAGAACCTTTCCAAGGTTTACATCGTCTTCTGCTAATAATATTTTTATTTTAGTATCCATAATAAAAAATTTTTAATTCATTATTTAATCGGCAAAGATACAGTAAAAATCGTTCCCTTGTTTAATTCACTCTCAACATTTATATCTCCATTGTGCAAAGATACAATTTTTTTCACATAATCCAATCCTAATCCAAACCCTTTATTATTGTGCACATTCCCTTTTGAAATGCGATAAAATTCTCTGAAAATTCTTTTAGTATGGTGTTTTGCAATGCCAATCCCCTTATCTTTAACATAAAAAACAAAGTTTTTTTTATCATTATAGGTTCCAATTTCAATATAAGGACTTCCATTAGAATACTTGATCGCATTATCAACTAAGTTATAGATAGCATTTTCGATATGGTCATGGTCTGCAAACAAGAGACTATTTTCAGCTTCCAATTTGAGAATAAGACAACCATTATTAGAATTAATCTGTAAAGAAACACTATCCGCAATAGAATGAATAAGGGTGTGCATATCGTGTTTTTCAAAATTCATCTTCAACTGCCCTTTTTTCATCTGAGCTAATTGTAAGATATTAGCAACCATATTTTTCAACCGTTCATTTTCATCCCTAATAATCTCTACGTATGAACGTTGTAAGTCTCTATTGTCGCGGATACTTTCATCTGAAATGGCTTCACAAGCCAGAGAAATAGTAGCAATAGGCGTTTTAAATTCATGGGTCATATTATTGACAAAATCATCCCTTACATCTGTATTTTTTTTCTGTCGATAAAGATGATAAAGCGTAAAGCCGGCAATAATTAAGATGACCGCTAACAATGAAATAATGAGAATCGCAATGGTACTCATCATATCGAAATAGATGGTTCTCTCTTGTGGAAAATAGAGAATCAGATAGTGAGGAGCTAAAAAACGGTCATTTGGTTTCAAGCTGAATACAAATTCACTAGATAAGATATTATCCGGAAGTGTAAATTTTGGTTCTATGACAAACTGCGTAGTAAACCCGTTATAGATAGCAAAATCAAATTTATGACCTCGTATCCGCGTACCGAGTGCCTCTTTTAATAGCGTATCTATTTTAGTTCTACTAATTAATAAAATAGTAGAACTATCCATTTCTAACAAATTAATATCTTTTTTAAAACGATTTTTCTTCCCGGGAGCCGTTTTGTCTTCAAATTGTTTAATATCAAAATTTTCTTCCCAACGTTCAGGAAGATATGGAAAAGTATGCCTGAAAGAGATGTCAAACAAAAAGGTATCTGCATAAGTACTCAGAATATTAAGACCTCTAAAAGTGGTAGTATTTCTGATAATACCAACCGGTTTGGCAGAGATGCTATCGATGTAGAATTTTCTACTGTATCTATTGTAAACTTCCGGTAATGAATCGTTTTTAATATTAACAACAGGCAATTGCGGCTCTATATCTAAAGCAATCACCTCACCGTTAAGCAGTTCGTCAATTTCATCAACAACCACATCTCCTGCACTCAACACCTCAGTGGCAAAAATACTTTTCTGCACCTTTTCAGCTTCTGTATAAAGTCTAAAAATAGAGACAATTAAAAAGCCGGCAGTAATTACCAATACAATAGAAATAGGAAATATTAAGCGTTTTCTCATAAAATTATAGATCAAACTTACAGACGGCAAAGATAATATTTTTTTAATGACATTGAAGAAGTTAATGGGTTATCTTATTTAAAATTAACTTTTTTTCAGAAATACTCTCTTAAGTAATTGTTTTTTTATCAATAATAACTTAGTGCTAAGGCTTATAGCATTAAAAAAGACTCCTAATTTATCTTTTCTGTACCGAAAAGCCAAATTTGCCCAGAATCTTCCCTAACCCAAAATATTGCCCATGAGAATAAGTGATAAGATTAGCTCTTTTTAGCACTATCGCATTAGTTTTAGGATTGAATAAGGCATCATCCACACTCACCGATACTACCTCAGCAATGAACATATCATGGGTGCCTAATGGGATAATATCTTTGACGATACACTCTATATTGATGGGAGACTCGGCAATCAAGGGAGCCTCTACTTTTTGTGCTTCTATAGGTGTAAACTCTTTCTCTACAAACTTATTGTACTTTGAACCTGATTTAACCCCTGTCCAGTCGGCTTTGGCAGCTAAAGCCTCAGTTACTAAGTTGATTACAAAACAACCGGTACGTTTTATAATGTTGTAAGAGTGCCTTTCAGGGCGTACTGAGATGTAACAGAGTGGTGGATCAGAACAGATCGTACCTGTCCAAGCAATAGTAATGATGTTAAATTCCTCTACATGACTACCACAACTTACCATCACTACCGGAGTAGGATTGAGCATATTGCCTGGTTTTAGCACTCGTTTTATGCCCTTTTTTATCGAGTTAACAGGTGCTTGTTTGCGCATATCTGGATGTTGTGTCAATCTTTTTCTATTAAAAAATGGTTCGGATTTCATTACGCTTACGGTTGAACAACAATATATTCTTGAGGATTAACAGCAACACCATTGTACCACAACTCAAACCAGAGGTGCACCTTAAAAGATGATTTGCCACTACTTCCCATAGAGGCTATCGTCTCGCCGGCTTTGACTCTTGAACCAACCGTTTTATACAGTTGAGCATTATGCTTGTAAATGCTCATCAAGTTTCCGGCATGTTGCACAATGAGGGTATTTCCACCTTCCGGATCAAAACCTGAATAGACAATCATCCCTTCAGCAATACAGATGATCGGCGTATTTTCTTTGTTACTGATGGCAATGCCAAACAATTTTTTACGTACATCAAATTTGGAAACTACACT
Organism: Bacteroidales bacterium; assembly: GCA_031287215.1. Lineage (GTDB taxonomy): Bacteria > Bacteroidota > Bacteroidia > Bacteroidales > WCHB1-69 > JAGVVH01. The sequence goes on along the minus strand of JAITTF010000100.1, from coordinate 249 downwards.
GCCCGCTGCAGGAGATTGTAACATGACTGAGTTGTCATCAGCAGCATTAGAGCCTGTTTTTCCGTTCACTTTTACTAAAGAATTTTCTCCTGTAATAGTCTTAGCATCCGCTTTGATTTGCTCAACGGCACCATCGCGTTTTTGCTGATCTTCAGTTGATACCCCATCTTTCTCTAAGATTGTTTTATTCTGTTCTAAAACACTTGCATCTTCTCCACCTGTCTCTTCATATTCTCCATCTGTCTCTTC
>JAITTF010000092.1 GCA_031287215.1 Bacteroidales bacterium | reverse complement strand
AACTCTCTTTTTCCAAAGATTTTTTCTAAATCATCGGAGAAGATCACCTCTTTTTCTAATAATAATTCTGCTAATTGAGTAAGTTTTTCTTTATTCGTAGAAAGAATATCTTTAGCTCTTAGGTATGCAGATTCCACTAATTTACGTAGTTCTGTATCAATTTCGCGGGCTGTCTCTTCACTATAGGGCTTGGAGAAGGCATATTCCTGTTGACCTGTGGAATCATAATAGCTGATATTGCCAATTTTACTGTTAAGTCCGTAGTAGGTAATCATGGCGAATGCTTGTTTGGTTACTTTTTCTAAGTCGCTCAAAGCTCCTGTAGATATTTTTCCAAAGATAATCTCTTCTGCAGCTCTACCACCGAGTGTTGCCGTGAGTTCATCATATAACTGTTCGGTGGTCGTAAGATTCCTCTCCTCAGGCAAATACCATGCAGCCCCTAATGAGCGTCCTCGCGGCACGATAGTAACTTTAACTAATGGAGAGGCGTGTTCTACCAGCCAACTTACCGAAGCATGTCCCGCTTCATGGAAGGCTATAGTCCGTTTTTCTTGAGGAGAGATTATACTGCCTCTTTTTTCCAATCCACCTACAATCCGGTCAATGGCGGAAAGAAAGTCCTCTTTTTCTATCTGTTTTTTTGAATTACGTGCCGCTATTAAGGCAGCTTCGTTGCATACATTGGCAATGTCAGCACCCGAAAAACCGGGAGTTTGTTTGGCAAAAAAATCAAGATCAACGTCTGTGCCCATTTTAAGGTTGCGGACATGGACATCAAAAATACCTCTTCTTTCGTTAAGATTAGGCAGCTCAATATGGATTTGTCTGTCAAAACGACCGGCACGCAATAGTGCTCTGTCTAAGACATCGGCACGATTGGTAGCCGCAAGAATGATGACGCCGGTATTGGTAGAAAAACCGTCCATTTCTGTAAGTAGCTGGTTTAATGTATTTTCTCTTTCGTCATTAGCGCCATTCATGATGTTTTTTCCTCGTGCCCGACCAATAGCATCAATTTCATCAATAAAAATAATACAGGGAGATTTTTCTTTTGCCGTTTTGAAGAGGTCTCTCACGCGGGAAGCCCCTACGCCCACAAACATCTCCACAAAATCAGAACCGGAAAGTGAGAAAAAAGGTACTTTAGCCTCTCCTGCAACTGCTTTTGCCAATAACGTTTTTCCGGTACCCGGAGGACCTACCAACAAAGCCCCTTTAGGAATTTTTCCTCCTAAATCGGTATATTTCCTAGGATTTTTTAAAAAATCAACGATCTCTTCTACTTCATACTTAGCTCCTTCCATTCCTGCAACATCCTTGAAAGAGATGTTGAGATCTGATTTTTCGTCAAAAAGCTGGGCTTTAGATTTGCCAATATTAAAAATGCCGCCGCCCATACCGCCGCCGCCGGCACCATTGCGAACTGATGAACGCATTGAGAAGTAAAAGAACAGCAGGATGATGATAGGCAACAACCAAAAGAGCTGCATGCCCCAACCTTGAGAGGTGTCTGTAGTGAGTGGTACATCAAATTCTTTAGCAGCATCTTGTTGAGTTAAAGTAGAATCTTTAGCTCTTAATTGCACTATACCATCTTCTTTATATTGCTTAAAATCATCATTAAAAGCCTTGAAATCAGCTATTTTTAAGAAAAATTGCGGGGCTTCCGTATTGCCGCGAAATTTCTCATATTTGGGAAAACGATTGATGACATCCTCCTTGAGATAGATGTTTAATCGGCTATCCTTCATCACAAATTCCAACTTTTTAAGCTCTTTACCTACTACCATTTCTTTAAATTCCACATTGTTAGTCTCTTTCGTAACTAAAGAGTCTGAAGACATAAAGAAATAGAGGACGATGGCTATGATGATGATAAAATAGCCCCACATGCCATTGATTTTAGGCTTTTTAGAAGGATCTATAATAGGTTTTTTTTTCTGTTTTCCTTTGGTTGTGTCTTTTTTTGAAGCCATAATATTTGATATGAAGAAAAAAATTAAAATCGTGTAATATCCGCATCATTCCAGAGCTGCTCAAGATTGAAAAATTCTCTCGCTTCAGGTTGGAAAATATGGACAATAATATTAAAATAGTCTAACAATACCCATTCACTATTATTGATACCTTCAATGAAAGTGGGTTTTATATTAGCCTCTCTTTTAGCAACTTCCTCAACGTAACTACAAAGTGTCTCTACATGAGGCTTTGAATTTCCGGTACAGATAACAAAATAATCAAAAAGAACGTGATTTATTTTAGTTAGGTCAATGCAAATAACATCTTCTCCTTTTTTTTCGAGAAGAGCCTGCACGATGAGTTCTTCAAGCTTTCCTGTAAACTCCTCATTTACAGGCGTCATTTTTCTTTTTTTTGGCATAAATTTTATTTATATAAATAATGTGCAAAGGTACAAAAATATAGCAGATACTTGTATCTTTTTTCAGGGAAAACGCATATAAAATTAACTTTTTTTTACAAACAACCATTTTTTGCTGGCTAATAATATAAAGAATTGTATTTTTATTTATTTAACAAAATAGACTTTTGTTTTATTATTCTAAATTGTAAAACTTAAATTTTATAAAGAAAAAATACTCAAAAATATCTTTGTAAAAAAAAATCATGTACCTTTGCATTTTCTTAAATATCGCTATGAAAAAAATATTTTACTTTATTTTATTATTGTTGATAATGTCCCCTATATATTCTCAGTCAACTGTTTCTATTGAGGAATGTCAACAGTGGGCTGTAGCTCTTTCATCTGCAAATGTGCAAAAAGAACTTAATGAGCAGTTGCTTAAAGTGAAAATCAACGATGCTTCTTCACATTTTTATCCTTGTTTGGAAATTATTGGGACTGCTTCTTATATTTCCGCTATGCCGCAGTTGCCGGAGGGGGATATGATCTCTAAAGACCAATATCGTGTGGGAATGGAACTCTATCAACAACTCTTTGATGGTGGTAAAGTATTCTATAACAGACGTTATCAACGTTTAATGAATAAAAATGATATTAATAAAATTGACCTTGCTATCAATAAATTAAAAGAACAGATGATTTCACTATATCTTAACTTGTTGATTGTAGAGCAACAGAATAAAATTTTTTCAAACTTAGAAAAAACTATTGATGACCAACTTCGACAATTGCGTATTATGCTAAAAGAAGGGGTTGTCTACAATAGTACTGTAGCGCAGTTGGAGGTAGAACTGTTGAAAATTCAACAACAAAAAGGGGAACTATTAGCGCAGAAAAACTCTCTAAGTTCTTCTTTATCCATTCTTACCGGTAAAGACCTTGCCAATGCCGAATTTACGATTCCAACGGTAGATGATGACCCTTCAAAATCAGAATCTTGTAGATTAGAGTATGCTATCTTTAAAAATGAAATTGCAGGTCTTGAATTTCAACGTAAACTCTATTACGCCAATACCTTTCCTCAGCTCTCTTTGGTGGGATTAGGGGGATATGGTAGAACTACTTTTGACATTTTTAATAATGATTTTAATTGGTTCTATTTTGTTGGAATTACTATGCGCGTCCCGGTAATCAATTGGGCACGTACTGCCGGCGTAGGTAATATTATTAGACTTCAAAAATCTATTTTAGAAGCACAACAGTCTGACTTTGAAAAATCTAATCAAATAGAAATTCAAGAAAAATTAAACGAAATTAATCGTATTGAAGACCTCCTGACTTTAGATAATCAGATCACACAGAAATATAACGATCTTACCGCTACCTATAGAATCCAATTGCTGAATGGTACCATTACTATTTATGATTTTATTCGTCAACAAAATGATGAAATTCAATCACTTATTAATAAAGAAGTGCATACTATTCAACTATTGAAGGCTAAATATGAACTCAAAGCATTAAAGGGAAATTTATAACAATTATTCATCAATATAAAACATAACACCATGGTTATAGATCAATTAAAATCGTCAGAAGCACTCTTGGAAGGACATTTTTTATTGTCTTCAGGGCGACATAGTAATCGCTATTGTCAGTGTGCCAAACTATTACAATATCCTGATAAAGCCGAAAAAACTTTGTCGATAGTAACCGAAAAAGTAAAAAATCTGGGAATTGACATTGTAGTAGGTCCTGCCATGGGTGGTATTATTGTTGCTTACGAATTAGGTCGCCAGTTGGGAGTCCCTGCTATTTTTACCGAAAGAGAAAATGGCGAGATGACCCTGCGCAGAGGTTTTGAAATCAAAAAAGGTCAGAAAGTGTTAGTTACTGAAGATGTAGTTACTACCGGAAAATCTTCTTTAGAAACGATAGCCGTTTTAAAATCTTATGGTGCTGAAATAGTGGGTATTGCGTGTATTGTGAATCGTAGTACGCAAGACTTGTCGTATCCTCTTTTTGACGCTATAAAATTAGATATCGAAAGTTGGGAAGCTGCCGATTGTCCACTTTGTAAAGAAAATATACCTTATATTAAACCCGGTAGTCGTCAGATTTTTAATTAATTGACTTGCTAAATTACTCATTTTTGAACTATACTCATTATGGCTGAAGAAAATTTTATTGATTATGTAAAAATATTTTGTCGTTCCGGCAAAGGAGGTGCTGGCTCTGCTCATCTGATGCGAACTGCACAAGACCCTAAAGCCGGTCCCGATGGGGGAGACGGCGGAAAAGGTGGCGATGTGATTCTTCGCGGCAATCGTAACCTCTGGACATTGTTACATCTTAGATATACTAAACACATTTTTGCTGAAGATGGCGGTAGTGGTTCCGCAAATCAATGTTTCGGCAAACAAGGTCAAAATGCTTATATTGAGGTACCCCCGGGAACTATTGTAAAAGATGTTGATACCGGAGAATTTATCGGTGAAGTAGTAGAAGATGGTCAGGAATTGACTATCTTGAAAGGAGGACGTGGTGGTCAAGGCAATGTACATTTTAAAACCGCTACCCGTCAAACCCCCCGTTTTGCGCAACCCGGTGAAGACGCTATCGAATCCTGGTTTGTCATCGAACTGAAAATATTGGCAGATGTAGGTTTAGTAGGATTCCCAAATGCGGGAAAATCAACCCTCATTTCGGTGCTTTCTAATGCTAAACCTAAAATTGCTGATTATCCTTTTACTACGCTTAAACCTAATCTGGGAATGGTCGCCTATCGTGAATTTCAATCGTTTGTAATCGCAGATATACCCGGAATTATTGAAGGCGCTTCTGAAGGGAAAGGGCTGGGATTGAGATTCTTAAGACACATAGAACGAAATGCAGCACTGCTGTTTCTGATTCCAGTTACTTGTGAAGATATTATGAAAGAATATGACATTTTACTCAATGAACTAAATGCTTATAACCCTGAATTAATTGATAAAAAACGCATCTTAGCCATTACTAAATGTGACCTGGTGCCGGATAATGAAATCAAAAAACTACAGAAAAAAGTACCTCAGAATATTTCGGTACATTTTATCTCCTCCGTGGCAGGCAAAAACCTCTTGCCGCTGAAAGACGAAATCTGGAAAATTTTAAATTCATAACCTATTTACAAAACTACTAAAATGAAAAAAATACTTATTACTCTATTGTTATTTACTGCCTTTACTCTAAATGCTCAAGATTATAAACAACAACTTCTTAATTCTCAATATATTGAAAATTATATAGAGATAAAAATGGCTAATAAAGCCGATATTGAACCCCTAATCGCTAAATATTCGGTAGATGAGGTCAAATATAACCCTGAACAGAATCTCTATAAAGCTAAAATTTTTCTACATCAGAAAGATTATCAGAATTTTATAAATGAGAATATCCCTTTTCAATTGTTAGAAATACAGGACAGAGAGGTGAATGTAAACATGGCGACTACCTTAGGCACTTTTCTCTCTTCTTGGACACTTTATCCTACCTATTCGGTTTATGAACAACTGCTTGACTATTTTCAATCAACTTTCCCTGAGCGGTGTAAAGTGGATACTATTTTATCACAAACTCCTAATAGCCATAAAATATTAGCAGTACATATTTCAAATTCATTAAATACCCCGCAAGCTAAACCGCGTTTCTTTTACTCTTCAACGATGCATGGCGATGAAACTTGTGGTTATTTTTTGATGTTACAATTGATCAACTATCTCTTAACGCATCCTACAGATACTAAAGTAAGCCAAATCTTAGAGGAGATAGATTTGTGGATCTGTCCTTTGGAAAATCCGGATGGTACCTATAGAGTTAATAACAATGACCTTGGGGTAAATTATTCAACAAGAGCAAGTTATAATGGTACTGATTTGAATAGACATTATCCTGATGCGTTTGCTGATTTAGGAATCAATTACGAACCAGAAATTATGGCAATGCTTAACTTTATGGGGCAAAAACATTTTACGATGTCTGCCAACCTTCATGGGGGGGCTGAATTATTTAATTATATTTGGGACTTATATACATCTTCAAATCCTAATCACCAACACCCCGACCAACTTTGGTGGAATCAGACAGGTAGAAAATTTGCTGACACATGTCATCTCTACAATGCCAATTACTTTAAAGGAGAAGACAATGGCGTTACAGAAGGGGGTGATTGGTACGTCATTACGGGGTCTCGTCAAGATTGTAATAATTATCACCTCAGATGTAGAGAAGTTACCCTCGAAACCTGTAATAATAAAACTCCTCAAAATGCTCAATTAAATAATTTGTGGAACTATATTAGAAGATCTTTGATTAACTATATACTTGAAGTCAAATCAGGTTTTAATGGTATTGTTACCGATTCTGTTACAGGTATACCCTTGAAGGCTCATGTTTTTATCAATAATTATGACAAAGAGTCTGAAAAATCAGACCTCTATACAGCCCTTCCTTTTGGAGATTATTATCGACCGATAGGAGCAGGGAACTATTCTGTTACTTACTCCGCTGATAGTTATATTTCTCAAACACACATCCTTACGGTTAATGCTGATGTTGCTGTGCGTAAAGATGTGCAATTAGTGAAAATTGGTACCTCAATTTCAGATTATGAGCATGCTGTAACTATTTTTCCTAATCCTGTGGAAAATGTGATGACCCTAAAATTAAGCGATCCGACATTACTGAATGCTGACTTGATGATTTATGATGTTAATGGAAAAATGTTGTATCAAAAGGCTATTTATGAAGAGAACACCGTGATAAATCTTTCCACTTTTGCTTCAGGTTTCTATTTTATGTCGCTTTCTAAAGAAGGAAAAACTTTAATTTCTAAAAAGATAATTCATTAATCATTAATTGGTTATTACTATGATTAAATCTGATTTTGTAGTTATTATTATTGTTTTGGCAATCATAACTCCTTTTGTTATTTTTGATGCTCCGTTGCAATATTATTATACTTTGAATCATGCGCATCCTTTAATATTGGCATTTGTTAAATTTGCACTTTTAGCGACTTTTGGGGAGATGTTGGGCATGCGTATTAAATGTAAAACCTATTATACCAAAGAGTTTGGAATAATTCCTAAAGGCATTGTTTGGGGATTTTTAGGGATGTGGATCGCAATTGCAATGGGTGTTTTTAGTATGGGAATACCTATATACCTTAGTCAATTTGAAACCTTTGCATTGATGCCTGATGCCATGTCGGGTTTCTTTTCCGGTATGAAATTATTGGGCGCATTTGCCATTAGCTTGATGATGAACCTCTCCTTTGCACCCGTTTTTATGACGCTTCATAAAGTAACAGATGCTCATATCCTCTTCTACAAGGGTAGTTTTTTAGCACTCATAAAACCCATCAAATTTGCTAACTTATTAAAAAACCTTGATTGGAATACCCATTGGAATTTTGTTCTCAAAAAGAGTATTCCCTTCTTTTGGATACCGGCACATACTATAACATTCCTTTTACCACATGATTGGCAAGTGCTCTTTGCTGCATTTTGTAGTATTATTTTAGGGTTAATACTCTCAATGTCTTCTGTGTTTTTAAATAAAAAGTAATAGTACATTATTTATTGTTATTATTTAACTACTTCGCATTTAAAAAATATTTTCAATCCACATTAATCGGATTGATTTTTTTTTTACTACTTGTCATATTTTTATTTATCTTTGCAATCGATTTTTTATAACTAATATTTATTGTCATGAGAACCAAGTATATTGATCTGATTACCCAAACTTATGAGTTTCCGCAAGAAGAGTTTAAAGTATTAGAGGACGAACTTTACTTTAATAATGTGAATCTTATGGATATTATTAAGCAGTATGGTACTCCTTTGAAGATAACTTATTTGCCTCGCATTACTCAGAATATTCAACGTGCAAGACGTTGGTTTAATGTAGCAATAGCAAAGTCAGATTACAAAAGTGATTATCATTATTGCTATTGTACTAAGAGTTCGCATTTTGAATTTGTGATGTCTGAAGTACTTAAAAATGATGTTCACATTGAAACTTCCTCTGCATTTGATCTTAATTTATTAGAAACGTTATACGAAAATGGGCAGTTTGATAAAGATAATTTCGTTATTTGTAATGGATTTAAGAAATATCAATATATAGAAAATATTCAACATTTAATGTCTTTAGGTTTTTCTAACATTATTCCGGTATTAGATTCTAAACACGAATTTGAACTGTTAGATAAAAATCTAGATCATAAATGTAAGATTGGTATTCGTATTGCAGCGGAAGAGGAACCTCGTTTTGAGTTTTATACTTCTCGTCTTGGTATTCGCTATAATGATATTATTCCTTTGTTTGAAAATAAGATTAGGTCTAATCCAAAATTTGAACTGAAGATGTTACATTTCTTTATTAATACTGGTATTAATGATACTTCTTACTATTGGAATGAGCTATCTAAGTGTGTTAATTTGTACTGTGATCTCAAAAAAATATGTCCGGAATTAGATTCTTTAAATATCGGAGGTGGTTTCCCAATCAAAAATTCTCTCTCTTTTGAGTATGATTATGAATATATGGCAGAAGAGATTGTATCACAAATTAAACAGATTTGTGATAAAGAAGGGGTGAAAGAACCTGATATTTTTACTGAATTTGGGTCATTTACTGCCGGTGAATCCAGTGCAGTACTCTATTCTGTAGTACAACAAAAACGCCAAAACGATCGCGAGTTATGGAATATGATTGATAGCTCTTTCATGACAACTTTACCTGATAGTTGGGCAATAAATCAACAGTTCATTATTCTGGCAATCAATAATTGGGATAGAGAATATGAAAGAGTATTCCTTGGCGGCGTTACTTGCGACAGTCAAGATTATTACAACTCTGAAGCGAATCTAAATGCAGTCTTCCTCCCTAAAATCTATAAAGCAGATGATGGGAAAAACAAACCGGATGATGAGGGTTGTTACTCAGTCAATGCCAATGATGAATTAGGTGAACCTCAATATATTGGTTTATTCCATACTGGTGCTTATCAGGAGTCATTGGGTGGTTATGGTGGTATCCAACACTGTTTAACGCCCGCACCCAAACATATTATCATCAATCGTGATGAAGATGGCGAAGTATATACTAAACTGTTCGCCAAAGAACAGAGTTATAAATCTATGTTAAAGATTTTAGGATACTAAGTTTTGTCGTTTTGTCTATTTCAAAAAAAGAAATTGCCCCGAGAAACAATCTCTTTAATGAATATTAAGATTAATCAACCTATTATACTCCATCATTTATCATAATCAAAGATGAAGTTTTTACGATGCTGGATTATTATGCTTTCTCCAATTGCAATTTTACATCATTTAAAACATTCATAAAATTAATAAATGCTTGATAAGGAGATGGATATACATCAAAATTCCGTTTTACAGAAGGATGTGAAATCCATTGTGAACCCATGTAGTTGAAGTGGTCTGCCGATTGTAAAAGTAACCATGCTCTCTTTGCCTTTTCGTTGTCTGATTTTGTATAGAGTTCTGTGAGCTTAAATAATTGGTTAAAAGCCTCTTGTTGCAATTCGTTGCCCAACCATTCGGAGGTGTCTTTCTCTTCTCCTGAAACTGAAATTGCCCACGGTGCGTGCATCGTGGCGGTAGGGAGACTTAAACTTTCAATCTGTGAAGGTGTAATCATTTGAATATCATCACTATTGGCTACTAATTCACAAAATGCTTTGAAAAAGTCGAAAATCCCGGACTCTTTGCGATGTGTCTCTCCAAACATTTCATAGTCAAAATAGAGATTGGTAAGTGGTACCTTTTTAGGGCAACTATGAATAAAATGGAGGTATTTTTCAGCCGTCAATGGAAATTGATCCCAACTTTGATTTTGGAAATTAAATTCAATATCATTACAGAGAGAACTATTGCGTAACACTAATTTTTGATTAGTATTGTAGGGATTACAATAGAGAAAACCAGGGTGTTTCCAGCCCAAAATATGGCGTGCCCCTTCAGTAAGTACGGTATCATAATCGGCTTCATGAAGCCATTCGCCAATTTCATCAGAATAGATACAAGCCGTATTGCAGAACGAGGTAGGATGGAGACCAAAAAGCTCTTTTAAAAGTCCTTCTTGATGATGAATCTGTTCCAAAAAAGTGCTTTTGTCGTAGAGAGAAGCCAAGCTATTGGTAAAAGTACTGCCCACAAATTCAGTTTGTCCTGCAAGGATCAATTTTTGAAAAGAGTCGATCATCTCAGGACAATATTCCTGAAACATCTTCAACGTATTGCCTGCAACAGAAAAACTAAATGCTACTTTATTGCCATATTGCGCTATTAATTCCAACATGAGTGTATTCAAAGGTCGGTAACTAAGGTCTGCAATACGGTTAGTAAGATAGTGGTTTTGATATTCATCAAAATAGTCGTGGCGGCTGTTAATGTCAAAAAACCGATAATTTCTAAGCCTTGTAGGTTGGCTTAGTACAAAATGAATACAGAGGTTATGCATAAGTTCAGTGTTTATTTAACATTTTATATATTTCCAATAATTTTGCTCCCACATATTCCCATTTCAAATTATTAATTTCAGTAAAGCCGTTTTTCGAGATAAATTCCGAGAGTACAGGATAATGGAGTAGCCCATAAATGGCATCAGACATGGCATTAGTATCCCAAAAATCTATTTTAATGACATAATGTAACACTTCGGCTACACCCGATTGCTTGGAAATTACTACCGGTACAGCCGCTTGCATGGCTTCTAACGGTGAAATTCCAAAAGGCTCTGAGACGGACGGCATCACATACACATCGCTCATGCCAAACATCTTGTTGATCTCCTCACCACGCAGAAACCCGGTAAAATGGAATTTGTCAGAGATCCCCAATTCTGCTACCCGTTCAATGACTCCCGACATCATATCACCATCCCCAACCAACACAAAACGCACATGGTCATCTTTCTCCAATATCTTTCTGGCAGTTTCTACAAAATATTCAGGTCCTTTTTGAAAAGTAACTCTTCCTAAGAAAGTTACCACTTTTTCGGGTACATTTTTCTCACGGATTACCTCTTTTTTGTTGGGTTCTATGGCATTGTGTAAAGTAATGACTTTATTTGCAGGGATATGATAGTTGTTGATGACTATGTTGCGAGTCAGGTCGCTCACTGCACATACGATGTCGGCAGCCATCATGCCTTCTCTTTCGATATTCATCACAATATCATTACGTTGACCTTCACAGGAACGGTCAAATTCTGTAGCATGAATGTGCACTACTAAAGGCTTGCCACTCACTTTCTTGGCAATAATACCGGCTTTATAGGTATGCCAATCGTGAGCATGAATAACATCAAATTCTTGTGTTTTAGCCAATTGTTCTGCTACAGCCGCATAGTAATCAATCTCCTGCATGAGATTGCCTCCGTAACCGCCCGCAAAAGAGTAATGCCTTCTATGGGAGGAGACCTCTTCAAACACATTACTTTCTAATTGGTCAATCAAGGTATAATAGTCGTGCATGCCGATGTACGGTATCAATTTGGAATTAAATTCTATAAAGGCAATATTCTGATTGCTATTAAAATAGGTCGAATATCGGGGGTCAACTTCTACTTGGTCGGCACTGACGATATGAGCAATCCGTTGGTCTTCGTCGCCGGAGGCTTTGGGCATGACAAAAAGAACTTCTACGCCATTTTTGGTCAATCCTTTAGCGATACCATAACAGGCTGTTCCAAGTCCTCCCGCAATGTGTGGTGGAAATTCCCACCCGAACATTAATACTTTCACTATTTTGTTTTTTTTTGTTTGTATGTTATTATAGATAAATAAGTTATTGTGAATCTTTAGTGTGATGTAGTTTCTAATAGATGTTTCATATAGAGTAAAGCAGCGACACTCCATGCCTGCGAGATTGCTCCATTGGGATGGTGTGGAGGGTCTCCGTTATAGATTTCTGCAATAGTAGAGATGCCATATTCTTGCATACAGGGTTCAAAGTTGTAGAGTAGTTTTTCGATAAAAGTCAATCCTGATTTGGGGTATGTAGCCAAAAGAGCATCTGCAAAAGGTGCTAATAGCCACACCCAACAAGTGCCTTGATGATAAGCTCTATCACGTTCTGCCTGGTTGCCTTTATAGATGCCTTTATAATCAGCGTCAACGGGAGAAAGTGTGCGGATACCTCTTTCAGTGAGCAGTTCTTCCATGGTCTTTTTGACGATAAGTTGTCTAATCTTTTCACTGATAGGGATATATGGTAATGAAGCCACAATCATCATGTTGGGTCTCACTTGAAAATTTTTAGACTCACCATCTACATAATCAGCCAGATACCCTTTATCTCTTGACCAAAAAGTATCTTTAAAGAGCGCGGGAAAATGGGCGATATACTCTTTCCACTCTTCACAAAAAGCACTATCTTTAGATTTTTTAGCCATTTCATAGCTGAATTTTAGCGCATTATACCAAAGCCCATTAATTTCTACAGGACATCCTGCACGAGGTGTAACTGCTTCACCATCTACGATAGCATCCATCCAGGTGAGTGCTAAACCCTTCTCACCTGCATAAATTAATCCGGATGGCAACATCCTGATATTATACAGAGAACCTGTCTTGAAAGCATTGAAAATCTGTTTTAAGATCGTTCCATACTCTTTCCAAATATTTTTTTCGGAGTGTGTAAAGGAGGTGTAATATTGCAAACAACGAACAAACCACAGTGGTGCATCCGCAGAATTGTATGCAGAAGTGTTGGCAGTATCTCCAATATTGGGAAATAGTCCGCCTTTCATCTCCGACACCATATTGTCCATAATCTCTTTACATAATTCAGGGCGATTGAGAGCAAGTGTTAATCCTGGGAGGGCAATAAAAGTATCTCTTCCCCAGCGTCCAAACCACGGGTAACCGGCAATGACAATGCGTTTGTCGTTAGGTTTTACTATAAACTGCTCTGCGGCATTCTGAAGACAGTTGAAGAAGGTAGTGCGAGCAGTGTGTTTTTTAATCTCCTCTTTAAACAAGTGTTCTATGGTGAAAGGGTCTATAGGTTCGGTTCCAATAGTGATGTAATTCTCTTTATTACAAATATCTATATTTAATTCTCCCGGATTCAGCAAGTCTTCTAATCCGTCATACCCTCGCAAAAGTTCTTCTTGATATTCAATATTTTCGTACCAAACAGGGTTGTGGTCATAACTAAAAGTATCATCTTCAGAACATTGTAAACAAACTGGTGTAAATCCGGGATAAAGACAATACTGAACTCCATGATTTAAAAGTTCGTAAGCGGTATTAGCCTGGTTATTTTTATGGGTTAATTCATGAATTTGACGAAAAGCTATGAGTGGTTTGAGGCGAATCGTAGCAGAGGTATAGTCGTCAAGAATGGTATATCTGATGATCAGACGATTCTCATTTTGAAGAAAAAGAATTTCCTTAGTAAAATTGAATTTACCGACTCTAAAATAGTAAGTAGGTATCGGTTCGGCGACAAATTTTTGTAAATATTTATTGCCTTTAGGGTCTATAAATTTACCTTTAAACTGTTGAATGCCAATACGAAAATCCATGTTATCAATCACAATGATTTCGTTAAGCGAAGAGACCAACAAGTAGCGTTCATAGTCAAAATTGGGTTGTGGGGCAATGTACAATCCATGATATTTGCGGGTATTAAGTCCTGCAAGCGTTGAAGTAGCAAACGAGCCATTCCGACTGCATCTTAGTATTTCGCGATTCGCAGAAAAAGAAAGATTTACTAATTGTTCCTTGTTAAATTCAATATAGCTCATTACTTATGCTATTTTTTTTTCTAAAAAATATTATCGTACAAAAATACAAGATTTTTTCTTATGTTGTGCAAAAAATATGAAAAATATTATTACTTTTGCAAAAATATGAAAAATGAAATTGAATTTTTTATAATGAATTAATACATAATACGTTTGAATAATTAATCACAAATATTTTAATATGAAAAAAATACTTTTTGCTGTTATCATTCTTTTTTCGGTAAGTACTATGGTTGCTCAAGAGGCTTCTGAGAAGAAAAATTTGAAGAAACTGCCTGCTATAGATGTGAAAACATTGGATGGAAAGACCCTGAATACAAAGGATATTTCCAATGATGGAAAACCTATTGTTATGAGTTTTTGGGCTACCTGGTGCAAACCCTGTGTAGCCGAATTAAGGGCTATTGCCGATGTTTACGATGATTGGGTGGAAGAGACCGGCGTAAAAGTAGTGGCAGTCTCTACTGATGATGCCAAGTCAGTGGCAAGAGTAGCTCCTTTTGTGAAAGGTAACAATTGGATTTTTGATATTCTTCTTGATCAGAATAAAGATTTTCAACGCGCTATGTCCATTCCGGAAGTGCCTTTTCTCTGTATTCTGAATGGCAATGGTGAAATTGTTTGGAGTCATACCAGCTATCTACCCGGTTCGGAAGAGGAGATCTATAAAATCGTTAAAGCTCTTGTTGCGGAAGGAAAAAAATGAGGTATGTAGATATGAGAAAACAAAAAAGGCTGTTTTTCAACAGCCTTTTTTTGAAGCTCCCCCTCTAGGACTTGAACCTAGGACCCTCTGATTAACAGTCAGATGCTCTAACCAACTGAGCTAAGGAGGAGTGTTTCATTTTGAGACCGCAAAAATACAATTTTTTTTTATATCTACAACCTCTTTTTGATTTTTTTTTTTTATTACTTTTGTCTTTTCTGATTTTATAAATAAAATGCTGAATTTTAAAGCAATATCAGCGGTCATTATGTAGTCAGAGAAACAAAAATCGACTAAAAATATTAATTTTAACTATTTTTGCATGACAAAAAATCAAAAAATTTGGAGAGAAATCAGGAATTATTTCATGATTTTCGTTGGCTTAGCCATATTTTCTTTCGGCTGGACAGCCTTTATGATACCCAGTCATCTTACCGGTGGAGGTGCCAGTGGTATTGGGACGGTATTTTATTTTGCAACCGGTTTCCCTGTGGGTATTACGGCGATGATTATTAATTTAGTGTTAGTACTGATAGCTTGGAAGGTATTAGGAACTCGTTTTTGCATCAATACTGCAATTTGTACTGCTATGATTTCTTTGATGTTATATGTTGGACAGCTCTATTTTACAGAACCTTTAGTACCTGATGATGTCTTTATGTCTTCAATTATTGGTTCTGCTTTAGCTGCTTTTGGAGTTGGTATTGCCCTCAATTTTGGGGGAAATACAGGAGGAACAGACATTGTGGCACTGATGATTGGCAAATATCGTAACATCTCCTACGGGCGGGTTACACTTTACACCAATATATTGATCATTGCATCTTCTTACTTTGTTCCCGGTGGAAGTATGAAAACTTTAGTGTATAGTATGATTGGTATGTTTGTTTATATATATGTATCCGATTTAGTAATTGAAGGGTATCGACAAAGTTTTCAATATTTTGTCTTTTCACTTAAAAATCAAGAAATTGCGGATGCTATCAACGTTAGATTAGGTCGTGGAGCTACCTTTTTCAAGGCTTATGGTTCCTTTACAAAAGAGGAAAAGGATGTGTTGATGATTATTGCACATCGTACTGATCGTTCAGAAATTATCAAAATCATTAAAGATATTGACGATGAAGCTTTTATAAGTGTAGGCAAAACTAGTAGCGTCTTTGGAAAGAATTTTGATCGGATAAAAATTTAGTTTTTTATAGTTGGAAATTAGCTTTTTTTTGCTAAAATAATAATTATTTTTTTTCTAATTTATCGTTTATTATATCACACCTTTTGTGTTATGGAAGTGTCTATTTTCTTCATTACGACTCACCACTAACTACACCTTACACTCTACTTATTCTCATCTAGCCAAAGTTCCCATTTCCATGCGGAGCTAATCATGTCTTCTAAGGTGTATTGGCATTTCCAACCTAATAGTTTTTCGGCACGTGTACTGTTGCTGTAGATGGCGGGGATGTCTCCCGGACGGCGGTCTCCGATGGTGTAATTGAGCTTTATACCCGTAACTTTTTCAAAGGCATGAACCATTTCCAAAACGGAAATGCCGGTACCACTGCCAAGATTAAAAATATCGAAATTGCCGGTATTATTTTCAGACATTAAGTATTCCAATGCTTTAATGTGGGCATTAGCAATGTCTAATACATGCACATAATCGCGGATACAGGAGCCATCGCGCGTAGCGTAATCAGTGCCAAAGACGGTAAAGGTCGGCATTTTCCCTATTCCTACTTGAGTGAGAATAGGCATCAGATTGTTGGGTATGTCGGGGGATAATTCACCGTTTAGTCCGCTCATATCGTTGCCCACAGGATTAAAATAGCGCAACAATAGCCCTTTAATTTGGGGATTTACATTCAAAAAAAAATGAATCATCTTTTCATTGATTTGCTTTGTATGTGCATAAGGGCAAAACGCATCTCCTATGGGAGTATGCTCATCTACCGGCAATGTCGCAACCTCTCCATAAACAGAACAGGAGGAAGAAAAAATCAAATTGTTGATTTTGAATGTTTTACAAGCTTCTAAAACATTCTCCATACTTTCGAGGTTGTTGTGATAATATTCTAATGGTTTTAACACCGATTCAGGCACTGATTTATAAGCGGCGAAATGAATAATTCCTTCAATATCAGGATTTTCTTCAAAAATTTTAAAAAAAGCAGATCTA